>JAUIAZ010000148.1 GCA_030427465.1 Gammaproteobacteria bacterium
GCTGGTCGATCATGCTCTCGATTTCTTCTGTCGACTTCTGCGTCCGCTGGGACAGCGTGCGGACCTCGTCTGCCACAACCGCAAAGCCTCGACCCTGCTCGCCGGCACGGGCGGCCTCAATGGCTGCGTTAAGGGCAAGCAGGTTGGTCTGCTCGGCAATCGCCTTGATTTCCACCAGCACCTGGCTGATGTTCTGGGAATCCTGGTCGACCCGGTGAATGGTTTCCACGGAGGCGGCAATCTGCTGTGACAGGCGCTCGATGGTCTTCAGGGTATTATCAACCACCTGCTTACCATTTTGGGCTTCCATATCGGCCTGATGCGCAGCATCGGCCGCCGCCTGAGAACTGCTGGCGACCTCACTGACCGTTTCCGCCATCTGGTGCATGGACTCTGAAATCTGCAGGGTCTCTTCCTTCTGACGAGCGGTTGCCTCACTGCTGGCAATCGCAACGGCGTTAACACGCTTGGCCTGGTTGTCCACTTCACCGGAGTTACCCACCAGTGTGGTCATCAGGCCATGCACCTTGCGCGTCATCTGATTGAAGGAATCCGTCAGCATGCCCATTTCGTCGCGGTTCTTGAGATTGAGGTTGACGGTCAGGTCACCATCAGAGACCTTGCGGGCACCCTTGGCAAAATGTTCCACGGTATTCTTCACCGACAGGAAGAAGCCCATGTAGAGATAGACAATGATCAGCAAAAGAATGCCCTGCACCACAAAAATACCGGTCAAAGTGCCCTGCTGCTCATCCAGCCGTTCATTCAGGATATCCAGTGCAAAGTTATAGATATCACTGTTGAAATCGTAGATCAGATCGTTTTCTTCACGAATCTTGTCGTTAAACTGTTTCCACTCCATCTCCAGAATCATCGGAGCCACAACATGCTCATCCATGAAGTTGCGAACGCGGATCAATGCACCAATGGCGCTCTCGCCTTTGGCTGCCAGGCGTTGCCTGATGGCATCACTGGCATTGATGGTCACGCCATATTGTGCTTCCGCTGCCGTGCTGACGGCAGTCGCGCGGTCATAGATTTCATTCAGCAGATCAGATACATCGAAAGAGACCTGTCCCTGAACCAGGGCGTACGTAGAGGCGGCTCGTGCCTGGCCAATAGTCTCCGTCATCCGCATCAGGTGATCCTGGGAAAGCCCCATGATGAACTGCATTTCTCTTGAACTGTCCAGAGAGATCCCGGAAATTTGGGTCACGCTGTTCATGAGGGTGCGGGCATCCGCCACAATAGAGTTGTAATAATTCAACTGAGGCCCGAGTGACAGCTGGTTCTGGTCCTCTTCAACCAGCGTCCGCCACTTGGCTTTCATACCCTCAATCTGGTTGACCACATCACCACTGGTATCGAATGTCAGCGGCAGTGCCTCCAGTTCTTCAAATTTGCTCTTGATGGTCTGGCGCAGATCCAGGGAGCGTTGCTCAACCTCTGGCTCAGCCCTCAGCTTGGCAACGGTTCGGAAATCCCGGTATTGAATGCTGTAGCGATAGAGTTCGGTCACCAACCGGACAGCTGCAACCCCTTCTATCTCATTTTCGACCTTACGCAGCTCTTCATTGATCTGGGAAACAAGGCTATAACCCAGTGCAAATATGGGTAGCAAGAAGAGCACACTGATCAGCGCAAACTTGTACACCAGCTTGAGCTGATTCATCAGCGCGATGGCCGGCCAGAGAATTTGCTTCACGAAATAACCTCAAACCTGTGATTTTGCGTGGCTGCACCGGAGTGAACCGAACTTCAGCCGCTCAATAACAGCATAGACCAGCCTTCAAAATTTTCACGCTTGGGCATTTTTTTTCAGCGCAGAAAGAAATCCAGAGCGCCCAGAACCGGAATCCAGATCAGAAAAGCCAGTCCGAGCCGGCGCCGGACACCGGCCAGAACCTGGCGGCTGTCCATGCCGGGCTGCGTGCGGCTGAGAGCCCTGCAGAGCGTCAGGCGGTCACCGAACCAGACCAGGGTACCCGCACTGCCGCTCACAAAAAGAGCCCCCACGCGGCTGGGCAGAGCCACAAGCAGGGCCGCAGTGCGCAGGGGAACCCACTCCAGCACCTGACTCACGGCACTGAGCACCGGCCAGCCACCTTTCAGGCGTTCCCGGGTAGCCTTTCTTTCCGCCACCTGGAGTAAACGCAAGAGCAAGGCCAGCGGTGCGCCACCCAGTACAAACCAGAAAGCGATGACAAAATACCTTTGTAAAGTATCCAGGACCAGATCAGGCAAACGCTTCTGAATCTCGGGTGGATTGGCTCTCTGCTCCAGACGCTCGTAGGACAGACGGATGGACTCAGACCCCAGTACCAGGCAAAGAAGACAAAATGCCAGGGCATGAACCAAAGCGCCTTCTGCCACAGCCGCGAGAAGCAACAGCCCAAAGCCCAGTGCCAGGGGCAGCAGTGCCACGAACAACAAAAGCAGCAGGCCACCTGCAAAGGAACCAGGCAGGATGTGAGCCAGTCGTGTCAGCCCTTGTTCGGCTGCGCGGTCAAAGCGGTCATTCAGGTCAATCCGCGCGACACGACCCAGGACATAGGCGATCAGAAGCAGCAGTACGTTCATACCGGACCGTCGCCCGATCGATAACGCTTCCAGTCAAAGCAAGGGCCCGGATCTGTTTTTCTCCCCGGCGCAATCTCACTGTGCCCCGCCAGGGTCGCCGGTATCTGTATCGAGGGAAAGCGCTGTTGCAAAGCATTCAGCACCTGATCGAGAGCCTGATACTGCACTTCCTGAAAAGGCTGGTCATCACTGCCTTCCAGCTCAATGCCGACGGAAAAGTCGTTACAGGCTTCACGGCCATTCCAGCAAGACACACCGGCATGCCAGGCGCGATCCAGAAATGAGACAAACTGGACCAGTTTCCCCGTGCGTCGGATCAGCAGGTGTGCTGACACGCACAATCCATGAATTTCTGCAAAATAGGGGTGGGCTGCCGGATCCAGGCGATTCAGAAAAAAGTCTTCTATCCAGGGGCCGCCAAACTGCCGGGGCGGCAGGCTGATGTTGTGTACGACCACCAGATCGACTGGCGTATCAGGCGGGCGTTCGTTGAAATTGGGTGAAGGCACCCGGGCGGCGGCGTCAAGCCACCCGGCGGCGTCAATGATCATGGTCCGTGAGTCCGCTAAGGGTCGGACTCACGGTATCAATCGCTCAGCATGCCGTCAATTGACCTTGCCGCCACGCAAACTGCCGATGACTGACTCCAGTGCACGGTCGAACAGTTGACTGTTATCCAGGACAACGATGGAACCGTGCTTGAAGGCCATCGCCAGACCGATGCGCCCCTTCTCAGCGACTTTCATCCCCAGACGATTGGCAAATATATACTTGCCGGAACTCTGGATAATGGCAGCCAGGCGCGCACGATAGCGCTTTTCTTCGCTCTCGCGGATTTCCACCCAGCAGCCAACCTGCAATGCATCCACCTGCTTCATCAGGCCTTCATCGGCGACATTGTCAGGCTCAACGGCTTCTTCCGGCTCTTCCTCCACCAGCGCAACGCGCCCCTCGACAGTAATCCGGTCGGCATCATCCACCTGCTTGATGCCTTCCTGATCAAGCAATTGCACCGGGCTGTCTTCTTCCCGGCCAGGGCCTGCCTCGGGTGCACCGACTGTTCCGGCTGCAGTTTCCGGCGAAGACAGCTCGTCTACCCCCGGATTCAGTTCTGCGCCCGGGTCGAGATTCAGGAAATCTTCCTCGACTTCCAGTGTGGCGACAATCCGGCGCTGGGACACCTCCATCAACAGCGCTTCCAGCTTGCCCAGTACGCGACGCTTTTCAAACTCCGGCACAGACGCTTCGGACAAACCTTCCTGCATACGCCCTATCAGGCTCTGAATGGCGTCAACCCCCATCGGCTCCAGCCCTTCCTCTTCCAGCACGCCTTCTACCAGAGTCCGCGCCACTGTAACGCCTGCCGCGAAAGCCGGAGAGCTCTCCCCGTTTTTCAGACACAGCAAAACCAGATAGTTGCTCCAGGACTGATGCAGGGTATTGAGAACCAGCGCTGGAACCTGCCGACCATCCAGAACGCTATTCAGGGCTTTCTGCACAGTCTTGCGGGCCATGTCCGAGCGGGCCTTGCCAGCTTCAGCATCACACAACCGCTGTTCCAGCAGGCGACGGCGTTTCTTTTCACCCTCAGCAAAAACCAGGAACTCTTCCAGAATCTGGTCAAACAGGGTCAGATCGTCTTCGAAGTCATTGACTAGCGTATCAACAATCGACTCTATGCGCGTCAGGAAGGGGTCTTCCCCCTTCTCGACCTCGGTCCAGCCTATCGCACTACTGGCCAGTTCGTTGAGCAGACGACGGGCGGAATGGCCGTTCTTGCTGAAAAAACTGCGATCCAGTATGGCGACCTTCAATAAGGGGATCTGCAGGCGACCCAGCAGAGCCTTGATTTTCACCGGCATATTGCGGTCGCTCAGAATGTATTCAAAGAGCATGCTGACCAGGTTCATGACATCCTGATCCATCGGTCCTACACGCGTCTTGGTTGACTGGTCATTGGATTCGACGATCTGGGCGTAATTCAGCGGCTGTGTCACCGCCTGATTAATATATTGCTGTTGTGCCGCTGAGAGTACCTGCAGCAATGTCTGCTGAGGCATGACTGGCAAACGGGTCCCACCCGACACACCAGACCCGCCTGCCGGGCTGCCCGTGTGCACGGCGCCCGTGTGCAGACCGCCGGTCTGGTGGGCCAGCAAGTGTCGGAGCATCTCGAAGGTGTCTCCGCCGCCATAGGCTTCGCCCTGCCCCTGAGCCCCGAGATCTGCCGCGCTGTGAACCGCGCCAGAGTTTCCATCAATCACATGCCCTCCGGCACCGCCAACCGGAGCACCAGGGCCCTTGCGCATGCCACCCGGACGGACGCTGTGCAGATCCGGCATAACCCCCTGCTCTATCAGGTACTTGTTAGCCGCTTCATAGACTTTGCCACACTGGCTAAGCACCTGCTTCTCGAAGAGCTTGTAAAGGACAAGCCGGGATTCAATGCTGATGTCCAGGCCTTCACTGGCTGACATGAAATTTTGCACCAGGCGCTCAGGACCCAGCGGGTTGTTGGACTCCTCCACCCGTGCATTGGGAATAATGGCATCCAGACGCAGGCTGAGGTGTTCGAGCTCTCTCTGGTTGGCTTCCAACGTTCTTCTGACCATGTGCTCGGCAGCCACCTGCTGTTCCAGGGCATCATGCTGAACCAGACTGAGGTTTTCGGCATCGAAGGCCGCCTCCATTTTTTCCCGCGCCCGTCTGGCGAATTTGAAATCTTCCGTCACACCCTGCAGGCAGAGGGCCTGCACACGGTCTTTCTGCATGCGGATTTCCCGCATCGCGTCAAAGAAGTGGGTTTGCTCTGCGTTCGAGCCGGCCTTTTCGGCGCGTTCAAACAAGTTGTCATCGACTGCCTGGAAAAGACGCTGGATCAACTTTCCGATATGGCCCGCACAACGGTCGCGCAGCTTGATCACCGCCAGAGGCAGTTTGACGCCCTCAACGCCGCGCCCTTCGCGTGGCTGGTTGAGATGTACGACATTGCGTGGCGTTGCCATGGGTTTGCTCCTGATCCGTTGCAGTCGGTCATATTCTTGACTCTTTACCCAGTATATAGAGTCAATTTTCCATCTATTGTCAATTTTTGTACGAATTTGACGTATTTCACATTCTGCTTACTCAAGCACCAGACTGTGAAAATTATGAACAGTTGCCATCGGCGCTGATTCCGTTATCATCCCTTCCTTCCCCATACTTCAATCTGCGTCAGCACGGAACGCCATTACATGCTCGAAAGCCTTCTTGAGAATAGCCTTTCCCGGCAAGTTGCCGAGGCCCTGGCTGAAGACATCCGCGAGGGCGACCTTACCGCTCAGCTGATTCCTGAATCTACCCGCGCCAGCGGGCGGGTTATCAGTCGCGAACATGCTGTGGTCTGTGGTCAGCGCTGGGTGGATGAGGTGTTCCGACAGGTCGACCCAAGTATCAAGGTAGACTGGTTGGTTGAAGACGGCCAGAAGGTTGAGCCAAACACAATCCTGTTCCGTTTCAGCGGCCCCGCGAGGGGGTTGCTGACTGCCGAACGCAGTGCGCTCAACTTCCTGCAAACCTTGTCCGGGACGGCCACGATAGCCAGGTCTTACGCTGATCGCGTAGCCCACACATCAGTCAAACTGCTGGACACCCGGAAAACGCTGCCTTTATTACGGCTGGCGCAAAAGTATGCAGTGACCTGCGGGGGCTGCCACAACCACCGCCTGGGGCTCTGGGACGCCTTTCTGATCAAGGAAAACCACATCATGGCCTGCGGCTCCATTTCGGCAGCGGTGGCTCAGGCTGGCCAGATCGCGCCAGGCAAGCCCGTGGAAGTAGAAGTCGAGCGCCTGGACCAGTTGAAAGAGGCTTTGCAGGCCGGGGCTGACATTGTCATGCTCGACAACTTCTCCCACGAACAGCTACGTGAAGCAGTCGCCCTGACCGCCGGACGGGCCAGACTGGAAGCCTCAGGAAACATAGATGACCAGACTCTGGTTGCCGTCGCCGAAACCGGTGTTGACTATATCTCGATTGGTGCACTGACCAAACACTGTCAGGCAATTGACCTGTCCATGCGCCTGGACAGTGAGGCTGAATGAAGCACACAGGGACACCGCTCAACGCTGCAGGCAGCCGCGTGCTGGCCTTTCTGGCGATTACGCTGGCTCTGGTCGCAGATACCTTTCTGAACCTCTGGCAACAGGAAGCCCGGTTCTCTCTGACGCCAGCGGTGACCTTGTATCTGCTGCTTACCCAAAACCGGGCGGCCACCCCCGCGCTTGCGGCCTGCGCCCTCTCTGGACTGGCGAGCGTATGGGTTCTGGCCGGATCATCAGCCTGGCCTGCCCTGCTCTGGGCCGGTCTCGCTTCGCTTCTGCTCTTGCCTTTGCTCCCGCTATTGACCAACAGCATTCTCAGTAGTCTGCGAAAGCGCCAGTTTCCCAATCACATATCCGGCTCCCTCATTCTGTTTTTTTCCGCCATCCTGGCTGCTGCGGCTGTCTCAGCCACCTGGACAGTGGGCACTCTGTTGAGTCAGGGCAGCCATGCCTATGATCTGTTTGCCCAGAAAACAATTGCTCTGGGATTGCCCCTGGTAGCCGCTTGCTGGTTGCAGCAAATTTCGCGTAGCCACCGCACCCTGACCTTTCCGGCAGTCAGCGAAGTTTTCCTGTGGCTGATGCTCGCGCTTGCACTATTGGCCGGCATTGTCCGGCACCCTGAAATTCTGGCCATTCTGGCCCTGCCCCTGATGCTATGGAGCGCGCTGAGAATGGATGCGCTCATCGTCTGGAGCCTCAACACCTTACTCTACATCGGCCTTCTGCTGGTGATTCCGGTGCAGGAAAGCACCTCTCCTCTTCCTGAATCCCGCCTGGTAACGGAACTGGCGATTTACTGGATCAGCAGCTTTTTCCTCAGCAGTGCCCTGGCGGTCAGACGCCAGAGCGAAGCCCGTCTGGAGGAAAGGGTCGCAGAACGCACCCAGGACTTGCAACAGACGAACCAGCAACTGCGAGACGAAGTCTTTATCCGCAAACAGGCAGAAAAATCCCTGGTCGCTTCTTCCCGGAAGTATCGCTCATTGATCGAAACGGCCGGCAGCCCGATACTTATTCTTGATCGCGGCCTCCGGGTGCGTCAGTGGAACCGGGCCACAGAGCAATTGTTCGGTCTGCCCCGGACGGAAATACAGGGCAAGCATTTTGTCGAGCGTTTCCTGCCGAGAAGTTTTCAGGAAGAGTCGCTGTGGAAAATCAACAAAGTGTTCGAGGATGGCCAGACCCTGGAAAACCTTGAGAATGAAATTCTCTCGGCCAGCGGCAAGGAACTGGCCATGCTCTGGAACGTTGCGAAAGTCGTGCGGGAGGACAGCCTCGATGAGCAGGTAATTGTGATCGGGCAAAACATCACCTCGATCCGGGAAACCCAGAATCAGCTGCACTTTCTTGCCCACTACGATGTGCTCACCGGAGCCGCCAACCGGCGCCTCTTCGAAGACCGCTGCCACC
>JAUIAZ010000149.1 GCA_030427465.1 Gammaproteobacteria bacterium
CGCTGTGCCCGGTCGTCGCCAGTTGCGTCACTGCCCCGATAGGCATAGAGCTCACCCCGGAAGTTCACCTGCACGCGGGTGCTTTCCTGTGCCACTTGCGAGTCTGCTGAAAACTGATGAACCACATAGTGGTAATCGGTATTCGGCAGCAGTCCCGACAGAGTCATCACCTCGGGACCGAAGCTGGTCAGATCGTCCACATCCAGATTGATCAAAGTGCCATCCAGTTCCAACTGCTGGTTCTGGAAGTTCACGACTGCACTTAACGCCCCCTCCTGCTCCACCAGAAGCGTCGCATCCAGATCCCTCGGCTCAAGGCCCCAGGTCAGTTTCACTGATACGCCTGTCTCGGACAAAACCAGGCAGGAATCCAGCGTCAATCCGAGACCACTGTCGATGACCCGTACTTCGGTCTGAGCCCCCCGCGTAGCGGTGAGCAGGTACTCGCTGTTGGCGTTGACCAGAACCTGAAAATCTCCCTGCTCGTCACTGAATACTTCATGCTGGGCAATAAAGCGACGACCGTCCGCTCTGACGATGGCATCCGACACCGGGTTACCCTGGGCATCAACCACACAACCTTCCACCAGGGCATCACGCCCGATCACTTCGCCGGCCATCCACAGGCCCGGCCGGTTGATTTCCGCTACATAAGCAAACACCCCTGAGGAGATTTCCGTCAGAGTGGCCATGACTTCAGACTCCACCCAGTAGCCCAGCAGCACATCGAAGAAAAACAGCTCAAGTTGCTGTGGCACCGCATCCGCTGAGACTTGCGAGGCCAGCGGTATCTGCAATGACAGGGTTTCCCCCGGAACCAGGGTCAGCAAATTCCCCGCTGAGTCCAGTAGACGCAGATCCAGAGCACCCAGACTGCTCAGGTTGAACGTGCTCCCATTCAGCGGATCCAGCAAGAGATAGCCGCCCGGCAATTCACCGGAATTGGAAGAGGGATCAATCACGCTGACAACCGCACGATAGACACCACTGAAAGGCGAGCCATCCGGTCGCTGAAGCGTGTCAGCCCCGATGCTTACCAGCACGGCACCGCCGACACCCGAAATCAGGGCCGGATTCGCTGAGTCGGGGCTTTCCTGTATATCCACCGGCAGGATCAAGGGGTTCAGCCGGATAGCCAGGAGACTCGCCACCGAGGGCAAACGCTGATAGAAAGGCCGGTAATCGGGGTGATTCACCGCCACGATAAAGTCTCTCAGATTGGCAGGCAGCGCCATAACAAACCGGCCTTGTGCATCGGTCACCGCGCTATAGCTTGCGGCTTCCGTCCCGGCATCTGTGCTCTGCACCGTCACGGTAATGCCAGCCAACGGGAGACCTGTCTCGAAGTTCAGCACCTCTGCGGAATAATTGACGACCTCAGCACCCTCGCCTTCTTCAGGTGGCGGGTTGGTAATCACCGGGGTTTCCGGTCCGGTCAGCGCCCCCGTCAGCGTGAGACAGGCTTCCATATCTTGCCCATAGAGTCCGGTCAGGACTTCGGTGGATTCCGTTGGCTCATAGCCAGCGGCCAGTCGCAGGAAGGCATTGCGCTGCAGCTGCATTTCAAAGTAGCCGGTCTCATCCGTCAGCGTGGATACCCGGGAAGCGAAATACACCCCGCTGGCCGTCACCAGCGAATTCGCCACTCGCTGACCTTCATGAACCACGCAGCCTCTTACCGGCACGGTATTGGTGATCGGCTGGCCCGCCAACCACAAACCGGGGCGATCCAGCCGGGCAAAATAGGCTTTGGATCCGTCTTCTTCGGTAATCAATGTGCCCCGGATTCTGGCATCCACCCAGTAACCCAGGGCCGGGTCGAAAATGTTCATCTGAACCGTTTCCGGCGCGCCCTTCATCTGGGAGGTATCCGGCAGCGGAATCCGCACCGTAAACCGTCGGTTAGTATCCAGTGAGAGGAGCTCGCCCAGTTCATTTCTGAAGCGGATATCAACCGCCGCAAAGGCGGCCAGGTCGTAAAGGCGGCCGGAGTTCAGGTCCAGATAGGTGTAGGTGCCCGACAACGACGCCGGATCCGCAGACAGATCAAACAGGCCAATGCTGGCAGAGGCTTCACCCACATGGATTTCGCCAGCCGTATTCACCAGATAATCCGGCTGTACCTCGACCTCGATACGGTCTTCGGAGAACACCGCGAGATCATTGGCTTCAAAGTTCCACACCGTCTCTGCTTCAGCGAGATAAACCGGGGGCAGCGGACTGTCTGGGGGGGCATCTGAAGCGCTCAGTCGCTGATAGGCGGAGCGGAAGCCGGGATGACGCACTTCTACCACGACCATCAGATAGTTGCTGTCGACGGCCAGCTGATAGGCTCCATTTGTTCCGGTCTGTGTTTCAGACACGGGTGCCAGGTCTTCGCCTTCCTCCAGCCGGGCCCAGGCAACCACGGCAGTACCTGGCAGGGGCGAGCGGGTTTCTTCATCGTAAACCGCACCGGTGAGATTGATCAGCTCGACTGCAGCTACAGCGGGGGCCCGCTTCTTGTCATCGCCCCCGTCACTACAGCCCAGCAACGTGAGCAGCAACAGACCCGACAGCGCCAGCCTGAGATTGAGTAGACGTTCCACTTACAGCCTTCCATGCACAATTTTTTAAATAGTTATGTGACCAAATGTTAATCGAGTCAGGGTGCAAGTCGGGAGTAACTGGTTCTCATCCCGGCAAAAAGCCGGCAGAAGCCGGCTTAGCCGTGCCGAAAACGATGAGCGGTCAGAACGGGCATGGCCAGCGTGAGCGTCGAACGGATACGGCCGGGCAAACCTAACTCATCGCGTATGACGCCATTATGGGCCGCACAGAGGTTGCGAGCGCCTTCCCACTCAGCGCAAAGATTTTCCAGCCATTCCCGAAACTCGGCTGCGGCGCTCTCGCGTTTCTCCAGAGCAACAGCCAGGGTCGGATGCAGGGCCAGAACGCCTTTGCCACCCACCAGGGGTAGCTGGTTCGGCAGTGCGGTGTAAGTCAGCGTATCGTCCACATGAATCGTGCCAGAGGCTGGGTGGTAAGCCAGCACAGAGGAAAAATGAACATTCTCATTCCCGGAGATGAAGTCAACGCCAGCTGGCACGCTGAATGCCAGGTCTTCTTTGAACAGGCCGCTGGCTTCAAGGTCTTCACTTACGGTCGCGGCCCATTTGAGATGCGGGAATTTAGAAAGATGGCGGGCAGTACCGTAATGTGTTGCCTTCGGGAAAAGCATCTGCATCTGTTCGACATGCACCGTATGGAACGGGTGCAGGTTAACCACGGCCTCCACCGCTTTTCCGCCATCCGTCAGCGCATGAACCTGCTCCAGCACGTCTCCATCGAGAGAAAATGAGTCGAGAAAAAGGAAGCGCCCGTTCTTTCGTCGGATCAGGGAAACCTGCGTGCCGATATCCAGCCCCATCAATCGAAACGAGCCCCGGATATTCCAGAAGCCTGGCCCGATCTCCAGGAGTTTTTGTTTGTTCTGAGCCATGTGGCACCTCTGGGTATATCAGTTTAAATGTGTAAGTCGTCAGGTAAAGATCCGGTGAGATCTCTACCCTACTACAGATGTCAGGGTCTTATAAGCCGGGCACCGCTACAGACCCACCTGCCGGTCCAGATAACTGATCAGTTCGTGCAATATCCCCGGCTCGGTGTAGGCATGTCCGGCATCTTCGATGAGCCTGAACTCGGCCTTGGGCCAGGCAGCATGCAGGGCAAAGGCATTCCGCGCAGGGCACGGCATGTCATAGCGCCCGTGTACAATCAGACCCGGAATCTCCTTCAGACGATGGGCATCGCGGATCAGCTGACCCGGTTCCAGCCAGGCCAGATGGGTGAAGTAGTGGTTTTCAATGCGGGCAAAGGCCAGTGCAAAGCGGTCTTCGGTGAAGGTGCTCGCTGTCTCTGCACAGGGCAGTAGCGTGATGGTCTCCGCCTCCCAACGACTCCAGGCCACCGCACAGCGCTGGCGTTCTTCCGGGTCACTCCCCGTCAGTCGCTTGCGGTAGGCCTGCATCATGTTTCCGCGTTCGGCCTCTGGTATGGGTGCCTGGTAGGCCGCAAATTTTTCCGGGAACAGCTCGGAGGCTCCGAACTGGTAGTACCAGTCCAGCTCGGCCTGGGTCACGGTATAAATGCCGCGAAGCACCAGTTCAGTCACCCGCTCAGGGTGGGTTTCGGCATAAGCCATGGCCAGCGTTGATCCCCAGGAGCCGCCGCAGACCAGCCAACGCTCAAATCCGAACCGTTCGCGAAGGCGTTCGATATCTGCCACCAGATGCCAGGTGGTGTTGTTCTCAAGGTCCGCATGCGGGGTGGAGCGGCCACAGCCGCGTTGATCGAATAGCACGACGTCATACGCGTCGGGATTGAACAGACGGCGCTGACCGGCATTACACCCGCCGCCAGGGCCTCCGTGCAGAAAAACCGCAGGCTTCCCACCCGGCGTACCCACCCGCTCCCAATACAATACATGCCCGTCCCCGACGTCCAGCGTACCGGTTTCATAGGGTTCGATGGCGGGGTACATCTGTCGTCGTGTTTCAGTCATCCGTGTGTCCTTGAGTACATTTACTGCAACCCGGTAAGGGTGGCCTCTTCAAGTCTGAATGTAGCGCCATTGCGCCACTTGTTAAACATTGTCACAGCTCTTTTTATCACGTCGCTCTTCGCCAATAATGCTCCGCGGATCATTCAGATCCAGGCTATATAAGGAGTGTTAGCAATGTCCCCGTTTTCAATTCGTGCGCTGTTTGCCTTTGTGCTTCTGTCTCTCAGCGCCCAGGTACTGGCCGGCAAACTGAGTGCCGACCAGGCTCAGAAGTTCATTCATGTGTCCGGTCTCGGTGCCACCATCGATTCCATGCCGGAAATGATGCAGCAGCAGTTCAACCTTCAGGCGCTGATTGAAACCGACAGCGCATCGGTCGAAGCTGTAGGCTCTGCGATTTCTCATTCACTCAGCACAGTCAATGGCCGTCAGATTGCGGAAGAATACCTGTACTCGCGTGCCGATTCCGCCAGTCTCGAGAACACCATTGCCTGGCTGGACACACCTTTTGGCCAGAAGATCGTACAGGCCGAAAACCGGGCCAATGACCCGGCCTTCCAGGGAGAAATGCAAAGCTACATGGTCAGCCTGTCTCAGAACATGCCTGCGCAAAGTCGCCGCGATCTGATTGCCCGCCTGGCAGATTCCACCAATGCACTGGACGCTGTCATGCGACTGACCAAGTCCATGATGATCGGCGTGACCGACGTATTCGATGAAGTGCGTCCGGAATTCGCAACGGAGTTCCGCAATGCCATGGAGCAGGAATGGGAAAACATGGAGCCCATGCTACGCGAACAGATGCGCACCTACATTGTGTACAGCGCCTACTACACCTACCAGGATCTGAGCGACGCCGAGCTGCTGACCTATATTGAGTTCCTGGAGTCCAAGGACGGGCAAGTCTACTGGCAGTCTTCTATCGACATCTTTGAGCTCTATTTCAAGGAAGTCGTGCAGACTATGACGAAAGAAATCGTCGGCACCAAATCTGCCAGCTAACGCGCAGATTAGAGGGAGTCACAAAAATCGTCTGATTACATCAGGTGGAGAACAAGGCCGGATTAGTTCGGCCTTTTCGCACTGAAGACTCCAAAAATGCCGCAAAACCTGCGGGTAGTCGCCGTCGCCTACCTGCACTTTCAGAAGATCACCAGGAGTTTGTAACGAGCGTCAGGGGAAAGCTCTGAAAGCTGACCTTGAGAGTATTTGGTCAAAAAATTGGTCGGGACGGCAGGATTTGAACCTGCGACCACCTGCACCCCATACAGGTGCGCTACCAGACTGCGCTACGCCCCGACCCGGTTCCATTCCCAGTCACGGCATGGGCTTCACTGGGTAGTGGTGTGAAGCCGGTCACTGAAAACGGAAGCGAATGTTACCCGATGCCAAAAGGAAATTGAAGCCCTGAGGACGAGAATTTATGGGCCAATGCAACCGCCCGGCCTCACTCAGGCTGGCTGTAGGTCTGCTGGCTGATAAACGCATTGGCGTACATCTGCAGCACATAAGGCTGGATGTTGTCAGGATAAGCCGCGATGCGATGGAAGAACTCTGCCCTTTTTTTCTGGAATGCTTCGGGGCTACTCTGAGTGAACGAGCCAATGAGTTGCTGGCACCGGGCATTCAGCCCCTGCAACTGCGCTTCAGAAAACTCACCGATACTCTGGCTGTTCTGTATCATCTTTTCAAAAGACAGCAGATTGGACGGATACAGCCGATAGTTGTTTATGACCTGCTTATCGATAGCGTCAGCCACCTCATTGGGATTGGCGTAGTCTTCCCTCAGTACTTCACCGAAGCACACGTGCACACGGCCTTTGGGTTGGGAGATCCCCCGCACCATACTGGCCACATCTTCACCCTCCTGCTTGGTGTACGCACCGGACTCACTTGCCCTCAACTCCTCGGCCTTCAGGTCGTCACAGGGGTCGTACTCGTAGGAGATGGTCACCGGAACGATATTCAGTTGACGAACGGAGTCTGCGAAGGCCAGCCCCTGCTTTTTGCCAGCAATGGTCAACATTTTGATAATGGCCGGGTCTGTCCGGTCAATGCCTGTTTTGGCACGGCCTTCTCTCTGGGCTATCCACACCGGCTGCTGACGCGACAAGGTCAGCGAGATGTAGTGTGACAACTGCGTGAGCGCCAGTAGCTTGGCTTTGATGCCTTCAACTGAGCGTTTGACAACGAAACTGCGATTCAGACGCATCAGATCGGATACCAGCGGATTGGACAGCAGATTGTCTCCAATGGCAATTTCACAGACACTTCGGCCCGAAAGGTATAGGGCATAATTAACGAAAGCCGGGTCCATGGCGATATCGCGATGGTTGCTGATGAAAAGAGGCGCCATATCCGCCGGAATCCGCTCAATACCTTCAAAGGTAAAGCCATCAGTCGAGCGACGAACAGTATTTTTCATGAATCCCGCGACCAGTTCCTGCACCTCAGCCACGGTGCGGATATTGCGCAGATTTCGTCTGAGCATGAGCTTGACCAGAAACCCACTGAGAGGGGGCAGCCAGCGCGAAAGCGTGGGCAGTTTGACACGCTCGATCACGCGGACCAGTTGCGGGTCATCCATCAATCGCCCAAGCACCTCGGGTACTTCAGCATCTAGGTAAGGGCGAACCGCCTCGAAGTCCATCATGATAGGTCAGAGAGTGTAAATGTGGCACCCTGCCCTTCGCAGGCAGGCGGTGAATGTAATCAGTTTTCCAGCACCTGAAGGACTTCTTCAAGCTCCACAATCATCTGCCGGATAATCTGCTTGGTCTGGGAGGCATCTTCGCGCGTCTCGGAACCTTCCAGTTTCTGCTTGGCGCCCCCAATGGTATAGCCCTGATCATACAACAGGCTACGGATCTGCCGGATCATCAGCACATCCTTACGTTGGTAGTAGCGTCGGTTACCGCGCCGTTTGACAGGCGCAAGCTGAGGAAACTCCTGCTCCCAGTAGCGCAGAACATGCGCCTTTACGTTGCAGAGTTCGCTGACCTCGCCAATGGTAAAGTAACGCTTGCCGGGTATGACCGGCAGTTCGTCATTGTGACTCGGTTCCAGCATAGGCTTCGACTTTGGCCTTCAGTTTTTGTCCGGGACGGAATGTCACCACGCGCCTGGCTGTAATGGGTATCTCTTCCCCGGTTTTGGGGTTACGGCCCGGACGCTGCTTCTTGTCACGCAGGTCAAAATTTCCGAAACCGGAAAGCTTGACCTGTTCATTGTGACTCAAAGCGTTACGAATTTCATCGAAAAAGGCTTCAACCAATTCCTTGGCCTCACGCTTGTTGAGACCAACCTCCTGGTATAGGCGTTCGGCCATATCGGCTTTCGTCAACGCTGACACTCTGCTTAACTCCTCAGCACGGCGGAAAGGCGCTCCTGCAGGGCGTTAACCACCCGGTTGAAGGCCTCGGAAACCTCTTCATCGCGCATGGTGCGCTCACTGTTTCTCCAAACCACACTGATTGCCAGACTGACTTTGTCTTCACCAATGTGCTCACCGGCGTAGACATCAAA
>JAUIAZ010000528.1 GCA_030427465.1 Gammaproteobacteria bacterium
GGAAATCCGGAGGGCGCTGGTACTGGAGCTGTTGGGGCTGTCCTTACTGGCCATCATTCCCGGTCTCTGGTTGGGGCAAGTGCTGGCGGAGGGAGTTGGAGCCGGATTCGGGCAGGCGATGAGCGGGCTCTTTGATCAGACGCTCTACGCCTCGGAAGCGGGTCTGCCGTGGTCCCAACTGCTGGTTATGCTCACTCTGGTGCTGCTGGCCTGCTTTGTGCGCGTGGAGCACTTCCAGAATCTGCCCTGGCTCAGGAACACGACCCACCGACTGGCTTCACTCGGGCCGAAGACCTGGATAGCCGTCGCTCTGAGTGTGGGATTGATGCTGGTGATCTTTGCCGAACACCTGTTCCTGACCTTCGTCGGCACTACCTTCCTGTTCCTGGCGGTGGGTGCCGTAAGTCCTGGCTGGTTGGCGAGTACGGCAAACGTTTCGGGGGCCCGCTTCGGATCGGCAAAACCGGTCAGCGATCCCTTGGCTTTGTGGCGGTCACGGGAACTGGCTGTCCTGTTCCGCCGCCTGGCTTTGCCGGTCGTCGCCCTACAGTTTGCCATGGCAACCGTCATTGCGGTTCAGGCCC
Source organism: Gammaproteobacteria bacterium (assembly GCA_030427465.1). Classification (GTDB taxonomy): domain Bacteria; phylum Pseudomonadota; class Gammaproteobacteria; order Pseudomonadales; family Oleiphilaceae; genus JADJWY01. The sequence continues at coordinate 585 of JAUIAZ010000528.1, forward strand.
TGGTCACCTCATTTGAAGACACCTTCCAGCGCTGGCTAGGGCAGCGCCTGACGGCAGAGCTTTATATTGCCGTCCCTGAACCAGGCCAGTCCCGGGATGAAAACAGCCAGATCGCCATGAGTATTCTGGAAGGCCTGGAAGCGGAAGGACTGGGTAGCTGGCACCGTGTCACCCGGGGCAGGGCGAAGGTGAGTCTGGATGCCCCCGATACCGAGGCGGGAGCGAGCGTTCCTGTCGATGTGCTCGCCTTGAATCGGGTGACTGAGCTGGTACGGGACTGGGAGCTCTTGTCAGCCACACAAGCCCCCTGGGCGAAAGTCGAGTCCGGTGCGATTCTGATTAACGAACAGCTGGCCCTGAGGGCCGGTCTCGGCGTTGGAGACCCACTCAGAGTGACCATCGGGCAGAGCACGCAAAGCACGACCGTCTCCGGCGTGTATGCCGATTATGGTCGCCCGACTGGCGAGATTCTTTGGCTTGCGTCGCGCCTGCCTGCGGATTTTGACGTCACTCTGGAAAGCTTTTCGGTCAATCCGGGCTCTGTATCGCAGCGTCGTCTGGAAGCGGAGATGGCTAAGCTCTGGCAGCAGCCCGTGACCATTCGGGACAACGCCGGTATTCGCCAGCTGGCTGATACCATCTTCGATCAGACCTTCGCATTGACCCAGGCCATCAGCCTGTTCACGCTGGCTCTGGGTTCGCTATCGCTGCTCCTGATGGGTTGGGTGTTTCTGACCGCGAGAGCCTGGTACTTCCATCTGCTGAAGACCTGGGGGCTGACAAGCCGTGAAGTGACTGCGGTACTGAGGCGACTGGCGCTGGGCTTAAGCACCCGCATTCTTCTGGCTGCGCTGCCGCTGGGCATCGGCTTGAGCTGGATTCTGGTACACCGCATCAACCCTCTGGCCTTTGGCTGGACTTTGCCGATGGCCGTATACCCGGTGTTCTGGCTTGAGCTGCTGGCACTGTCTGCCGTGATTGGTCTGGTCATTGCCGGCATGATGGCACGGCAGCTTCGGCAGTCAGCGCCGCAGGTTCCGG
>JAUIAZ010000529.1 GCA_030427465.1 Gammaproteobacteria bacterium
GGTTGCGATCCGGCGAGAACAGGTGCCGGCCTTCCGAATAGCGGATCACCATGACCGTCAGGGTGTCCAGAATGGGCAGCCCGAGAATCAGCAAGGGCAGCAAGGGGCTGTAAGCAGCTTCCGGACTCTGGGTGCAGTAAAGCGCCAGGCAAACGGTCAGATAGCCGAGGAACTGGCTGCCGGTATCGCCCATGAATACCGAGGCGGGATGGGTATTGAAGCGAAGAAAGCCCAGCAGGCCGCCGACCCCGGCAATGGCGAGTATGGCGGGTGCCATGTGGCCATTCTGCAGCCCGAGCAGTGCTATGAACAGCAGACTCAGCAGACTGTTGCCGGCCGCCAGGCCATCCAGACCATCCGAGAGGTTGACGGCATTGATCGCCCCGACAATGAAGACCAGGGTAACCGGTGCTGTCATCCACAGCGGGGCGCTGTCCAGCCCCATAAAGGGCATGCGGTCAATCATGACCCCGCTGCACATGGCAATCAAGGCAGCCGCTATCTGGCCCGCAAACTTCCATTGAAATGGCAGGTTACGCAGGTCGTCCAGCAGCCCGAAAATGACGATGACCAGGCCGCCCAGCAGGATACCCAGCATTTCCGGGTTGAGGTCGAGCCACAAGGCAGAGGATGCAAACACGCCGATCGCAATGGCGAGCCCCCCGGTACGGGGTATCTGGGTGACATGCACCTTGCGCGCTTCAGAGGGGTCGTCGATCAGCCCCAGGTTCGCGGCATAGCGGATACACACAGGCACCAACAGCGTGCTGAGTATCAGTGCGACCACGAAAGCGGCGATAACATCCATGTAAAGTCAGGGTCCGGTTATTCAGGTATGTAAGCGTTCCAGAGCGGATCAAAGTCACGGGCAAAACGCAGCAGGCGTTCATCCGCGGCATCGGCCGGTTCTTTTTCCAGCATCGGGGTCACCAGGCGGACCAGCGAGCCATCGGTGCGATCGCGCAGCAGTGAATCCTGGAAAATGTACCACTTGGCCAGGTACTCGTTGCTGAACACCCGCCCGCGCTGGTTGAACCAGTAGTAGACCAGGTTCCGGTTTTCACCCTTCTGGATAATGACACGGCGGATGATGCGCTCCGGTGCGCCCTCCGGGCGACTGATGCCCAGCGCGTCATCCAGGTTCACTGGTTCAATGTCGGTGATCACCCAGCCATCACCGGGAATGCAGGATCTTGGTGAGTGTACCGATGCGCCCTTGCGCTGGGATTCATAGTAGGCCACGTACAGGTTCACCGGCAGGTTCAGATCCGGGTGCTGGTAATCGGCATTGATGTAATCGCTGACTTTCAGGGCATCCACAATTTCCGCCGAGAACCCTTGTTCCCGGCCCAGCCAGCCACTGTGGAACAACGGAAACACCTGGAAGCGCGAACGCTCGGGCACCTGCTCTTCGCGGTTGTCGAGGCTCAGCGCCAGCAGCACGGCCGGCACCAGCAGCAGCACCGCCAGTCGCAGACGACGGGTGATCGATGCCAGATAAGCCGGTGCGGCCTGTCTGTCTGTTTCACTGAGCGCTTCGGCATCAAAATTCAGCGCGCCCATCATGCCACCGGAGCTGCGGTGCAGTTTTTCGATCAGCCAGACTTCGCCGGCC
>JAUIAZ010000530.1 GCA_030427465.1 Gammaproteobacteria bacterium
TGGCCTTGATGGCACCGATGATGACAAAAACCAGAGAAGCGATTCCCAAGGCAACCATTACAAAAACACCGATTCCCACAATAGAGAGCAAGAGGCAGATCAGCATGTACAGAAAGGCGCTCAGCATCCAGTTAAGGATGATGCGACCATTCAGGTCGATGCTCTTGTCCAGCTCTTTTTGGGTTGCCCACATGATGATGGGCATGATCAACCCACCGAAGGGAATAATGAAGTTGAGCAGCTGACTCAGGTGCATCAGCATATTGAAGACGGGGATATCCATACCCCAGGGTCTGTTCTCTGCCATGGTGTTCCTCCTTGAAATAGGCTTCGATATTGAAAGCTCAGAGACAGGCCAGCTCGCTTCAGCGGCTTGCCTCAGAGCGCACTATAAGCCTTGCGGACGGTTAGCGGCAAGCCTGGTCTGTTGGCACGGTACTTCAATCTGTACGGCAACGCTTTTGAAAGAGGGGGTCTTGCTGCGGGGGTCACGATCCTGATTCACGAGCACGTTGGCTTCCGGGTAATAGGTCATGGCATTACCTCGCGGCAGGTCAAAAGCCTTCACCTTGAGATTTTCCATCAGGCCTGTATCCGAGCGGACTGTAACGGCATCGCCTTCCTGGAGCCCGAGAGCCATCAGATCCTCTGCATTCATCAGAAGGGTCTGTCGGTCAGTGACGCTGCGGTAGCTGTCAGTCTCCTCATAGATGATGGAGTTGAACTGGCCTTCGGAGCGAATGGTGGACAGTGTGAAGGGCAGACGATTTTCAGCATCGTCCCGGGGGGGCGTTTTTCTGGTCACAAACTGGGCACGCCCGTTGGGTGTAAAAAATTCCGGCTCATGGATCAGTCGCCGGCGGATATGGAATTCCTTGCGGGCTACGTCAATATCCTTGAGATCTTCCATGCCGGGGACACAGTGGGCAATGGCCTGGCGGATCTCCCGGTGCTCGCGGAACACGTTGAAGTCCAGCTGGTTTTTCTGAACCAGCTCCTCGGCCAGAGAGATGAGAATTTCGGTCTCCGTTCTGATGTTATCCAGACGCCGTATTCCACCATCACTCAATCGCACAAAGTTAAACATAGACTCCTGTGTGGTTGCCTGGGTTTCCTCGTCCCTTGCGGCCACTGGAAGAATCAGTGCTTCGCTGTGCTCCAGGCCGTGCAGGTGCCCCTGATTCAGCGTGGTGGTAAGAAAAATCTTCAGCCCGATGCTATCCAGAGCTTTTCGCGCCCAGTCGCGGTTGGGCGTGGCGGAGAACAGGTTACCCCCCATGGCGAGCATGACATCGACCTCTCCGCGCTCCGCGGCTTCCAGACAGGTCAGGGTGTCGAAGCCCTTGTGCCGGGGCAATTTGACTCCCATCCGGGATTCGATGGCCTGGATGACATCTTCTTTGAGCACCGGCTTTACCCCGACGGTACCCACCCCCTGGATGTTGCTGTGTCCACGCAGAGGCAGCAGCCCCGCACCGGTCTGACCGGCCATGCCCCGCAGCAGGGCCAGATTGGCAATGTACTCTACATTGTCACAGCCGTTGAGGTGGTGGGTAATGCCCATGCCCCAGGCAAACACCACTTTTCTGGCTCGTGCATAGCGCT
>JAUIAZ010000150.1 GCA_030427465.1 Gammaproteobacteria bacterium
CGTCGCCATCAGCCGTCAGAATCCGGATCACGAGAAGATCGCAGCCGACTTTAATGCGGCCATGGCCCACTTTGTGAAAAACGAAGGCATTCGCAGCATTCAGAAAATGCACGGGCTGTAAGACTGCCCCAAACAGGCAAAAAGGAACTGGTGCCTGAACTGGCGCTAGCGAACCCTTCTGAGCAAAAGGAAGCCGGCCGCCGCGCTAAGCAGAATGGGCACCAGGGTGGCAAACACCGGATTAAAACCAAAGACCAGTGAGGCCGGCCCGAGCAGATCCTGTATGTACTTGAACAGCAGCCCCACGATAACCCCGCTCAGGATCCGGAACCCCATGGTGACAGAGCGCAGCGGACCGAAGACAAAGGATATGGCCACGATCACGAGAACGGCGGTAGAAACCGGCTGCAGCACTTTCTTCCAGAAGGCCATCTGGTACTCATTGGCATTCAGCCCCTGATCCACAAGGTAACTGGTGTAGGAATACAGCCCCTGAACGGAGAGGTATTCGGGTTTGATGATCAGTATGCCGAGCAGATAGGGGGAAATCTGGGTATCCCAGCGCTCGGAGGTTACCTCGGATGATTGGGTGGACTCCGGCAGAAAGTCTGTATGCCGGACATCCTGCAACAACCAGTGACCTTGCTGATAAAGCGCTCGTCTGGCGAAAGACGAGCGCTCCAGCTCACCATCTTCCCCGTATCGGAAAAAGCTCAAGCCATGAATCACGCCTTTGGGTTGCACCACACTCATGTGAATAAAGGTGTTCCCTTCACGGTGCCAAAGGCCTTCACTCGAACCCGCCACATCTCCTTCTCCGCGATCCAGGGATTTTTGTGTCTGGGCGATACGCTCGGTTTCCGGGGCCACAAATTCCCCGAGCAGGATACCGAGCAACACTACGGCCAGCGCCGGTTTCATCGCGGACCAGACAATCCGGGCCACAGAAACCCCGGCCGCACGGATAATGGTCAGCTCGCTGTTATTGGCCAGCACCCCCAACCCGACCAGGCTGCCGATGAAAGCCGCCAGTGGCAGATAGTCGTAAATTCTTCGCGGAATGGTGGTGAGAATGTAAATCAGCGCTTGCGGAATCTGGTAGTCATTCTTCAGGTCTTCCATTTCCCCGATAAAGCCAAAGACGACATCCAGACTCAGTACCACGGCCAGAACCAGCAGGGTCGAACTGGCCACCGTTCTTACGAGATAACGATCAAGCCTGCGCACGTTGAGCCCTCCGCTTCAGGGCCCAGTCTTCCCGGAACAGCAGGAAGAGGGCGACCCCCAGAAACAGGCCATGTACCCACCACATACCCAGCCACTCAGGAATCTGCTGTTTCTCCAGCGCTTTCTGGGCTCCGATCAACAAGCCCAGATAGAGCACATAAATCAACATGGCAGGCAGCAGTTTGAGGAAGCGGCCCTGTCTCGGATTGACACGGCTCAGGGGAATCGCGAGCAGCGCCACAATCGGTACCAGCACCGGCAGGGCAATGCGCCAGTGCAGCAGCGCACGCAATTCCGGGTCACTGCTTTCCATCAGCTCACGGGTCGGAATGGCGGTGGGTTTATCACGGCGCTTGCCTTCTTCCAGGTTCGGCACCTTCAAACCATAGGCTTCGAAGTCCACCACCTGGTAGGCTGCCTCTCCGGGCGTGCCATCGTAGCGTCGCCCTTCATGCAGCACGATGAAGCGGCTACCACTGTTTTCATCCACACGCTGGGTGCCCCGGTCTGCCAGTAGGACGGCAATCTCACCGGTATCCGGATTCTGTTCAGCGATGAACACGGTATTCAGCTCCCGCTTGTCTGAACTCAGCCCCTCTGCGTAGGTCACACGATCGCCGCTGCGCAGTTTGTGGAAGCGTCCGGGCACCAGCATGTCAAACTCGGTCTTGCGGGATTGCTCTTCAAGGATGTCCTCCACTTTCTGGAACCCTGCCGGACTCAGGTACAGACTCATTGAACCCACCAGGCACATGACCACCAGCGCCGATACCATGGTATGGCCAACCAACTGCCATTTGGATAGCCCGCAAGCGAACAGCACGCTCATTTCGCTCTCGAGATACATGCGCCCGTAGGCCAGCAGGATGCCTATGAACAGCCCCAGCGGCAGGATCAGCTCAAGGAAGCCCGGCAAGCGGTACCCCATGATCGCAAACAGCACTTCTGCCTGCAGTTTGCCGGAAGCCGCTTCTGCGAGGTATTTGATGAAGCGGCCACTCATGAAGATGAGCAGCAACACACCGGCCACAGCAATCATGCTGCCCAGCAACTGGCGGGAAAGGTAACGAAGGATGATAGTCAAGAGTCTGGCAGCCCGGCTTCTTTTGGCCTTATTTTAGCGAATCGCACCCGTCTGTCACCTTTGCTTTCAGACAGGCTATGATTTTATCAGAGGCTTCACGTAGACTTGGCACAAAATACAAGGAGATCTTGCCCATGAAATTTTCCGCCTTCATCTCTGACGCCCTCGAACAGAAAGGCGACTGCCTCGTGCTGCCCGCCTTCAGCGAGGGGCAGGCTGAGCCCGTGTTTGACCAGGCCGATCAGGTGCTATCCGGAGCATTGACTGCGCGTATCAAAGCAGGTGACTACCAGGCGGAAGCCGGCAAGACTTTCTGGCTTTACCCTGAAGGTTTCCCGTTCTCACGGGTTGTTGTACTCGGTCTGGGCAAGCGCCAGGAATACAGTCTCGCTGTAGCCCGCAAGGCAGTCCGCTCACTCGCCTCGACGCTGAAAGGCAGTGCTGCGAAAACAGCCGTTATCTCGCTTCCGGCAGCCGCCGACACCGAAGAAGACAGCCGCGCCCTGACAGAAGCCCTGGTACTGGCCCTTCACGGCGCCACCTATGAATTCAATGCCTACAAATCCGGCAAATCTGACAGCAAAAAAATCAGCCTGTCGAATATCAAACTGGGCCTTTCCAACGTGGCCCTGAAGCAGGCCAGGGAATGGGTCAAGCAGGCCAGAGCCATGGCCATCGGTGTTGAGCTGGCCAAAGATCTGGGCAATCAGCCAGGGAACGTGTGTACACCCACCTTCCTCACCAAGCAGGCCAAGAAAATCGCCAAAGACCACAACCTGGAGCTGGAAACCCTCGGCGAGAAAGAGATGAAGAAGCTGGGTATGAACACCTTCCTGTCTGTCTCCAAAGGCAGCACGGAAGAGGGGCAGCTGATCATCCTTCAGTACAAAGGCGGCAAGAGCAGTGACAAATCACACGTGCTCGTCGGCAAAGGGATCACCTTCGACACCGGTGGCATCAGCCTGAAGCCCGGCCTCAACATGGACGAAATGAAGTACGATATGTGTGGTGCCGCCAGCGTGCTCGGCACCCTGCTGGCCATTGCAGAGATGAAGGCGCCGATCAATGTCATCGGGCTGGTGGCTGCAGCGGAAAACATGCCCGCCGGGAATGCCTCCAAACCGGGTGACATTGTCAAAAGCCTTTCTGGCCAGACCGTTGAAATCCTGAACACCGATGCGGAAGGCCGTCTGGTACTCTGCGACACACTGACCTATGCGAAACGCTTCGAGCCCGCATCCATCGTTGACATCGCCACCCTCACCGGGGCCTGTATTGTTGCCTTGGGGCACCACACCAGTGGCATGCTGGCCAATAACGATGAACTGGCCAAAGAGCTTCTGGACGCCGGGCAACAGAGCGGTGACCGCTGCTGGCAGCTGCCGCTGTGGCCCGAGTATAACGAACAGCTCAACAGCAACTTCGCCGACATGCAAAATATCGGTGGCCCCGGAGCCGGCACCATTACGGCCGCCTGCTTCCTTTCCCGCTTCACTGAGGGCATGAACTGGGCTCACCTCGACATTGCGGGAACAGCCTGGGTCAGCGGCAAGGACAAAGGGGCAACAGGCCGTCCGGTGCCCCTGCTGACACGCTACCTGCTCAACAAGCTGAATGCCGGGTGACGTGGAAAACAAGCCCAACACCCAGATCGACTTCTACGTACTGAAAGCAGAAGACACAGACGAAGCCAACCGCTTCGTCTGCCGCCTGGTCGATCAGGTACTGCAGCAGGACCATCGCACCCGGATTCAGGTTCTTGCTGACACCCAGCGCTGCGGACAGCTTGACGAGCTGCTCTGGAACTTCCGCAGCGACCGCTTTATTCCCCACCGCATCAGCCCCGAAACCGGTGCCCCGAAAAGCGATCAAATTGTTCCTGTGATTCTGGGGAGCCAGGCAAAACCGGTTGGTCAGCGAGATGTACTGGTGAACCTCCTTGATGAAGGCATTCCAGACAGCTTCCCGGTGCCCCGCATCGTCGAACTGGTGCTGAACGATCCGGCGTCAAAGGCTGCCAGTCGCGAGCGCTACCGCTTCTACCAGGCTCGCGGGATCCGGCCGGGCACAATCCAAATTGATGCCCGTTTCTGAATGTGTATACTGGCGGATTAGCCTTTAATGTCCGGGCCCCGTCTGCCCGGATCTGATCTGAGTGGCCCGGCGTGATCCGCCCGCCCCGATTCCGACTGAGTAAACAGACCGAGCAATTATGGACAAGACCTATCAGCCACATGAGATAGAAGCCCGTTGGTATGACTTCTGGGAGAAGCAGGGATTTTTCCGCGCGGGAGCACGCGAGGAAGCGCCTTCCTACTGCATCATGATTCCCCCACCCAATGTCACCGGCAGTCTGCACATGGGGCACGGCTTCAACAATGCCATCATGGATGCCCTGATCCGCTATCGTCGCATGCAGGGGCACAATACACTCTGGCAGCCGGGGACAGACCATGCCGGTATTGCCACTCAGATGGTCGTGGAACGCCAGCTCGCGGCAGAAAACCTGACCCGGCACGATCTGGGACGGGAAGCCTTCCTTGAAAAAATCTGGGACTGGAAAGCCCACTCGGGTGGCACCATCACCCGACAGATCCGCCGGCTTGGCTCTTCGGTGGACTGGGAACGGGAGCGCTTCACGATGGACGAGGGTCTTTCAGAGGCAGTTCTGGAAGCTTTTGTACGCCTGCACGAAGACGGCCTGATCTATCGCGGGAAGCGCCTCGTTAACTGGGACCCGAAACTTCATACCGCCATTTCCGATCTGGAAGTGCTGCAGGAGGAGGAAGACGGCCATTTGTGGCATTTCCGCTATCCGCTGGCCGACGCTGATGGCCACCTGACTGTGGCCACTACCCGGCCGGAAACCATGCTGGGCGACACAGCCGTGGCGGTTCATCCCGATGACGAGCGCTATCAGCACCTGATCGGCAAGACCATCCGGCTGCCAATTACCGGGCGCCTGATACCCATCATTGCCGATGACTATGTCGACCCGGAATTCGGGACTGGCTGCGTCAAGATCACCCCGGCGCATGACTTCAATGACTATGAAATGGGGCAGCGCCATGATCTCACCCTGATCAATGTGCTGGATCGTGATGCCGCCATCCTGAGTGCCTTTGAGGTCATGCCCAAAGGCGGCGAAACCCACCTGGAGGATGCGCCCTCTGCCTATGCCGGTCTGGACCGTGCGGAAGCCCGAAAGCGCATCATTGAAGAGATGGACCAGCTCGGTCTGTTGGAGAAGACAGACAAGCACCGCCTGAAGGTCCCACGCGGTGATCGCTCCGGTGTGGTTATCGAACCTTGGCTCACGGATCAGTGGTATGTCAAAGCCTCCGTTCTGGCTGAGCCAGCGATCAAGGCCGTCGAAGAAGGCGACATCAAGTTTGTGCCACAGCAGTATGAAAACATGTACTTCAGCTGGATGCGGGACATTCAGGACTGGTGTATCAGCCGGCAATTGTGGTGGGGCCACCGCATTCCGGCCTGGTATGACGACCAGGGCCAGGTATATGTCGGCCGCAGCGAAGCGGAAGTTCGTGAGAAAAACGGACTGCCTGAGAGCGTGTCACTGCGTCAGGACGATGACGTCCTGGATACCTGGTTCAGTTCAGCTCTGTGGACCTTCTCCACACTCGGCTGGCCACATCAGACGCCAGAACTGCAGCGCTTCCACCCCACCGATGTACTCGTCACCGGCTTCGACATCATTTTCTTCTGGGTGGCCCGCATGATCATGATGTCCCTGCACCTGGTCAAAGATGAGCAAGGCCATTCGCAAGTGCCCTTCAAAGTCGTTTATGTGCATGGCCTGGTACGTGACGGTGAAGGACAAAAGATGTCCAAGAGTAAGGGCAACGTACTGGATCCACTGGATATTGTAGACGGCATTGAACTGGACGAACTGGTCGCCAAGCGCACCACTGGTCTGATGCAGCCACAGATGGCTCGCAAGATCGAGAAAGCCACGCGCAAGGAGTTTCCGGAAGGCATTGCCGCCTACGGTACCGACGCGCTGCGTTTCACCTTCTGCTCACTGGCCTCGACCGGTCGCGACATCAAGTTTGATATGGGGCGTGTCGAAGGCTACCGGAATTTTTGCAACAAGATCTGGAATGCGGCGCGCTATGTCCTCATGAATACCGAAGGGCAGGATTGCGGCCAATCCGGTGAAACGGTTGAACTGTCAGTCGCCGACCGCTGGATCATCAGCCGGCTTCAACACACCGAAAGTGAAGTCACCCGCCATCTGGATGCCTTCCGTTTCGACCTGGCCTCGCAAGCACTCTATGAGTTCATCTGGAACCAATACTGTGACTGGTATCTGGAACTGGCCAAGTTTGTCCTCACCGATGACAATGCCAGTGCCGAGTTGCAACGGGGCACTCGCCGAACACTGGTCAGGGTGCTGGAAACAGCACTGCGCCTCGGCCACCCCTTCATGCCTTTCATCACGGAAGAGATCTGGCAGCGCCTGGCTCCTCTCGCAGGCAAGTCCGGAGGCACCATCATGACGCAACCCTTCCCTGCGGCTGACAGCAGCCGCAGCGATGAGGAAGCCGACGAGGCGATTGAGTGGCTCAAAGCGGTCATACTCGCGGTACGTAATATTCGCGGGGAAATGAATATCCCTCCCGGAAAAGCGCTGGATGTGATTCTCAGTGAGGGGGATGACCGGGATCGAAGGCTGGCCTCTGGCCTGCAGACATTGCTGGCATTCATGGCCAAGTTGAAAAGTGTGGAATGGCTGACAGAAGGTGCAGAACCTCCGGCCAGTGCGGTTCAGCTGGCGGGTGAACTCGCCGTTCGGGTGCACATGGCAGGTCTGATTGACAAGGCTGCGGAAGAAGCCCGCCTCAATCGCGAGATTGAGAAACTCAAAAAAGAGTGTGATCGTCTAAGCAGCAAGCTGTCCAAGCCCCAGTTTGTGGACAAAGCGCCGGAAGCGGTTGTTGCCAAAGAACGTGAAAAACTCTCGGCGGCGGAGTCTGCTTTATCTCGCCTGGAAACCCAGCTGGCTCAGATACAGGCCCTCTGAGTCAAAGCTCGCGCGCCTGCTCTGCCCAGAGAGTAGGCCGAGAGTCGATCAAAAAGGAAAAGGGAAGCCGAAGCTTCCCTTTTTTTAGTGACACCGGTGTATCCCGGCTTTCCCCCTCACTAACCTTTAAATCTTGAATGTGGCCAGTAGATCCCTCAGCGAATCGGTGAGCCGCGACAGCTCTTTACTGGACTCCAGTGTTTCCTGTGCGTTCGAAGCCGTCTCGGTACCCAGATCAGAGATATGCCGAACATTGGTATCGATCGTCTTGGCCACCGCACTCTGCTCCTCGGCAGCCTGTGCGATCTGGTGACTCATATCCACAATGGTCGCTACTGCAGAGGCAATATGATCCAGCGCTTCTGCTACTTTATTTGACTGCTCAACCGTCAGCTCGGTCGCCTTACGACTGCTCTGCATTGAGCCGACCGCCTCTTTCACGCCAGACTGCAGTTGGTCGATCATGCTCTCGATTTCTTCTGTCGACTTCTGCGTCCGCTGGGACAGCGTGCGGACCTCGTCTGCCACAACCGCAAAGCCTCGACCCTGCTCGCCGGCACGGGCGGCCTCA
>JAUIAZ010000151.1 GCA_030427465.1 Gammaproteobacteria bacterium
GGCCAGTGAACCGTGAAGCAGATCACACTTTTTCAGCCGTAGAGGAAAGTCGCTTTGCCCTGCAGGGTGAATTTCTGTCCTCCCCCGACCTTTCGGTCTCCTGGGTCGTCCGGGAGCGCCTTCTGGCCCACCTGAATAAAGCACTACAGCATCCGCTGACCCTGCTCGTCGCCCCGCCCGGCTATGGCAAAAGCCTGTTGGTCAGGGATTGGCTGCAGCACGCGAAGCACCCGACTGTGTGGATGCCCCTGCACCCCCGTGACAATGATGCGCTGGCCTTCTGGTCTCGCTTTGAACAGCTCCTGAACGATACCTTGCCGCAACTTCGTCTGCGCCCCAGCCTGGCCCGGCAGGAGGGGCCCTACGCGCAGGGAGGTACGGCTGAGGCAATCAGGGATCGACTGGCCACACAGCTCGTGCGTCTGGGTCGTGGCTGGCAGGCACCGGAGCATCTGATCTGGGTGCTGGATGATCTGCAAAACGCCTCCGCCCCGGAAATTCAGCAAGGCCTGAATCAGCTTCTGGATCTCTGTCCGCCCCGCCTGCACCTCATTATCACCAGTCGTACCCAGCCGGACCTGCAGCTCGGGAAACGTCGTGTCGCCCAGCAAGTTCTGGAATTCGGCCCAAATCAGCTGAAATTTGATGACCAGGACTGCCAGTCCTTTTTGTGCCAGGGTCTGGGTCTTCCCTTGAACCGTGAGCAGTGCCGTTATCTTCAGCGAAAAACCGAAGGCTGGCCTGCGGCCCTGCAACTGGCCGGACGCACCCTCTCGCGCGGCCAGGATATCGACAGCACCCTGCAACAGCTGGTGGGACATCAGGGGCCCCTGTCAGACTATCTGTTTGAAGAAATTTACACCCGGCAGCCTCCGGAAATCCGTAGCTTCCTGTCCCACGCGGCGCATCTGCCCTGGTTTACCGCTGATCTGCTGGACACCCTGCGGCAAGCAAACGATTCCGCTGGTATTCTCGCGCAACTGACACACAGTGAAGCCCTGATCCAGGCACTGGAAGTGCCGGCTGGGGCCTTCCGCCTGCACGACCTTTTCAGGGACTGGCTGCGCCAGCACCCTCTCACACACACAGGTGCTGAGGCCATCAGCCTGCGAGCCTCAGACTGGTTCACGCGGAAGGGATTCCGGATGACCGCACTGGATCTGTTACTCGACGCCGGGCAATGGGCAGCCGTTGATCGCCTGCTGGCCGAGCATCTTGAGCAGTGGCTGATGCAGGGCCTGACGCCGGCACTGCTGGCGCGGCTGCGACAAATTCCCCCGGAGGCAGAACACCAGTTTGCCTGGCTGCGTCTGGCCAAAGGACTGAACAGCTTCCGGGAAGGCCGGTTTACTCAAGCTGATCAGGCACTGGAATCTCTCACAGCAGAGCTGAGCTCCGATGCGCCACTCGGGCTGGTCGCCCTGTTCGGTCGTAGCCAGATTGCTCTCTACAGTGGTCGCGATCAGGACACCCACAAGCTGCTGGTCGCGGTGGAGGCCCACCCCGCCTTTCCTGCCAGCCCATTGGGTCCCTGGGTCCGTCAGGCGCTGGCGGTTAATCGCTTGTATGCGGGGGAGGTACAGGCTGCCAGGCAAGCTTTTACCGCCTGCGCGAGAGAGTGTGAGCAGCACGGTGACCTTTACGGGCAGGCGGTCAGCATCAACTGGCTGGTACCCTGCCTGCTGTTCAGTGGAGACATTCCACAGGCCTGGCGCTGGATCGAGCATCTCGAAGAGACGCTTCGGGCAGAGTCTGCCAATAGTCCGCTACATGCCCTGATTCCCTATCTGAGAGCGGGTTTGTTGCGCGAATCGCACCAGCTGGATCAGGCAGAAGCGGCGCTGAAGCAGGCCCTGGACCGGGGCATCGACCAGCTGACTCCCATCGACTTGACCTACCATCGCCTGCAAAGCTGGAACCTGGCGATTAATCAGGGGCGACTGGAGCGTGCCCGGGAATTGGTTCAAGACCTTCGCTTTGATCATGAAATGAGTGGACGCCCCTGGCATACGCTCTACCCCGAGCCAGAATTGCTCGAAATCATTCAGGCACTGGTCGAGGGGCAAACGGCTCCCATCATTCACTGGAGCCTCAATCAGGAGTGGGAGACCATTCGCGGCGGCATGCTGCAAAGCATTGCCACCCGCCTGATCTGGATTCGGGCCCGTCTGGCTCTGCAGCAGGATTGCGAGGCCGAACTGGAGTCACTGGCGTCCTGGGCGGAACAACAAAGCGTACCTTACTTCCAGATTCGCATCGGTCTGGTTCGGGCGCAGGATGCCCGCATGCACCAGCAGGATCTCTGCGAAGCACGCCGGCAAATGGTGGAGGTACTGGGGCTGAGTCGCCGCTTCGGGTTCACTCAGGTTCTGCTGGACGAGGGCCCGGATTTGCTGCCCTTACTGGCCCTTTGTGAAGGGAAGCCTGACTGTCACAGTGAAGTGGAACGTTTACGCCAGATGCTCCGGCAGCCAGACAGCGGTACAAAGGAGCCCCAGCCCCGCAAGCCGACCAGTCAGCCCGAACCGAGCCGGGGAAGCGCCAGAGCACTGCCGCTGGAAAGCCTGAGCGAGCGCGAGAACGAAATCCTTCAACTGCTGGGCAAGGGCTTATCCAACCGGGATCTCGCCGAGGGACTGGGCATTGCCCTGCCAACCGTCAAAACGCATCTGCGCAACATATACAGTAAGCTCGGTGCGAGTAGCCGCACCCAAGCGCTTGCCCTCGCCAGGCAGAGGGGCCTGATGATTTGAGTGGCACGCCAGGCCAGATATCTGTCCAACCCCGGTCATTGGGGAGTCAGCAACACCTCTGCCAGCCACTGATCAATGTCCGCCACCTCCTGAGGGGAGACTGTGTGCTCAATCGGGTAACGGTGCAGGCTGACTTTCCAGCCGAGCGCGGCCAGTTTTTCTGCTGCCTGAACCCCCAGGGAAACCGGCACGATATCGTCCCGGTCTCCGTGCCCGATAAACACCGGGAAGGGCCCGGTCGCCGCCCTTTTTCTGTCAGCACCCGGCTGGCCTGCAGGCGTGGCGAGATAAGTCGACAGACAGAGCAGCCCCGCCAGATCAAAACGGCCGCTCAGGCCCAGATGATAGGCAACCGCCCCGCCCTGCGAGAACCCGGCCAGGATAATCCGGTTCTCCGGCACGCCTCGCTGGATCTCCCCCTCAACCAACGCAGCAACCCGCTCAGCCGATTCCGACAACTGCTGCTCGTCCACACGACGCTCGATCTGGATTTCATAAATGTCATACCAGGCAGGCATTACATAACCGCCATTCACACTCACCGGAATGGCAGGGGCATGAGGAAAGAGAAACCGTATGGGCAGCCGCCGGGCTATGCTGAGAGCGGGTACCAGCGGCTCAAAGTCATGACCGTCTGCCCCCAGGCCGTGCAGCCAGATCACACTGGCTTCAGGTGTTTTCTCCGGATTCACTTCCAGATGCGGTAAAAGTTCCAAAGCAGCTTCTCCTCATGAAAAACGTCAAAAACTGTGAAGTTCTCTCAGGTTCATGGGGCAGTTTACCGGATTTCAGCTACTGTTTATTAACAAACCACCTAACAAAGCGCCAAGGCAGGAACTGCGGGCGCGGACGGGAAAAACGACACCTGCATGATGTACCGGGTACTACTTTTGATCGGCCTGATGGTCACCTGGACCCTGCCTATGGCGGCCGAGCCCCTGTTTCTGGAAAAGTCGGGAACCTGGAGCACGGAAGGCCACCTGCGCTATCTGGAAGACCGGGACAAAAACCTGACACTGGACACGCTTCCGGCCTACGATAATCCGCTTTGGAGTGTCAGCAAGGCACCCACCCCCAATTTCGGTTACTCGAATTCGGCCTGGTGGTTCGCCCTGAAACTGGCCAATACCAGCAGTAGTTCTCTGGAACACCTGGTCGAGGTCAGTTACCCCCTGCTGGACAGCCTGGACTTCTACTGGCAGGTTGATGGCCAGTGGGTCAATCAACTGAAGACCGGCGATCAGGTGCCTTTCCATCATCGCCAGATAGCCCACCGGAACCTGCTGTTTCCGCTGACCCTGCCCGCGCAATCGGAGGGGCTGCTGATTCTCAGGGTAGATACCAGTAGTGCGGTACAACTGCCGATACGGATCATCGATGCCGAGACCTTTCAGGTCAACGATCAGTATGCTCTTTCAGGCCAGATGCTGTATTTCGGCATGATGCTGGTGATGATTCTGTTCAACGGATTTCTCTACCTGTCTCTTCGCGAGAGCGGGTATCTCTACTACATTCTTTTCGTGACCTGCTTTGCCCTGGTCCAGGCCTGCCTGCATGGCCTCCCAAACCAGTTTGTTTTTACCGACGAGCCCTGGCTACAGGACAAGCTCTTACTCATCGCCATTCCCGGTATCGTTCTGTTTGCCAGCCTGTTCACCCGCGACTTCCTGACGCTTCGGGAGCATGCACCCCACTTTGACAAGTTTTTCCTCGTCATGGCGACCTACGCCGCCCTGTTAGTCTTCGCGGGTCTGTTTGCTTCCTATCAGCAAGCCATCCTTTTCAGCATCATCGGCGTGCTTCCGGCTTCTCTGGGCTGTCTCATCATCGGCCCGGTGGTATGGCGCAAAGGCCACCAGATTGCGCGTTTCTATACCCTCGCCTGGTTAAGCATCACCATCGCCGCGTTTTTGCTGGCACTCAACAAGATGGGGATTCTGCCGCGCAACTTCTTCACCGAGAACGGCCTGCAAATCGGTTCGGCCATCGAAGCCATTCTGCTCTCGCTGGCACTGGCTGACCGGCTGAACACCGAGCGTGAAGCGCGCTTCCGGGCGCAACAGAAAATGCTTGAAGAAACCCGTGCCCGACACCTGATAGAAAGCCGTCTGATTCACGATGCCCTGCATGTGCCGCTGACCGGCCTGCCAAACCGCAGCTTCATGGAAAAGTGGTTCAGGGAACGTGAGCAGTCCGGTCAGATGGCTGGACGGGTCGGACTTGGCCTGATTTTCCTGAGCCGTTTTCACGAGGTCAACAAAACACTGGGCCACGAAAAAGCAGACCAGTTGCTGAAGCAGCTGACCCGTGCCATTAATGAACAGAGTCTCGACCTGCCAGGCGTGGTTCTGCTGGAAGACGGCGCTGCCATGGCGGCGGTTGCGGCGGTAGAGGGTGTGACCTTCGGCATGCTCTTCGAGGATCAGGACACCCGGGAAATCAAGGCCTCTCTGAGCCGCGTCACCGCTCTGCTTGCCGAGCCATTTGAGTTCGACAACATGATGATTGATGTCGGAGGCGTGGCTGGCATCGCCATGAAGCCGGATCATGCAGACAACCTGCCCATGCTGATCCGCAACGCCCAGATTGCGATTGACATGGGCCTGCGTTCCGGCAAGCTGCTGTCGCTCTACAGCGATGAAATCAACCCTTACAGCCCGCGCCGCCTAGGTCTGGCAGGTGAGCTTCGTCGCGCCCTGCGGGAAGGCGAACTTTACCTGGTATTCCAGCCCAAGGTCATGGCCGGTACCGGCCAGCCCATGGGAACGGAAGCCCTGCTGCGTTGGGAGCATGCCCAACATGGTTTTGTATCACCGGATGAATTCATTCCGATTGCGGAGCAGACCGGTATCATCCACAGCCTGACTGAGTGGGTGCTGGATGCGGCCATCAGTGCCGTTGCCGAGATGAAGAAACGCGGCTACCCCCTTGGGGTATCCATCAATATTTCTGCCGTCAACCTGCGCGAGAAAGACCTCGCCAAGCGCTTGCAGCACACACTGGAAAAACACGACATCGCCCCGGGGGAAGTGACGCTGGAAGTCACGGAAACCGCCGTCATGGATGACCCCGAACATGCGCTGCTGATTCTGAACCAGCTCAATGATATCGGGGTACGCCTGTCGATAGATGACTTTGGCACCGGTTACTCATCCCTGGCCTACCTGAAACGGATGCCGGTTCGGGAAATCAAGATCGATCGCTCATTTGTGATGCACATGGATAATGACCGTGGCGATACGATTATTGTCAAAACCACGGTAAACATGTGCCACGATCTGGGCATGCAGGTCGTGGCGGAAGGGGTGGAAACAGATGCCAGCCGGGAGCAGCTGCGTGCCTTTGGTTGCGATTACCTGCAGGGCTATCTGCTGAGCAAGCCTCTGAAGTTCCCGGCGCTTATCGACTGGCTCGATGAACACAGTCGCGGCCAGGTCTGAGTTAAGGTCGCCAAACGGACGAATCCTTTGGGCAATCAACCGCGGTCATCAGCGGCCAGACACTTCCGCAGACCGACTGTCAGAGCCAGAGTCTGCATCCTCCTCAAGCCTGACAAGGTAATCCGCCGCAGCGGAGAAATCGAATCCAACATCCTCATTCAGGACATCCGGATCAATACGAATGCCACAACCAGCCTTGGTAGTTGCCATGGGAGCCACGGCACCAGCCGGACTCAGGGTATCGGGATCCCCGGTTGCGGATGAAGCAGCGGGCTTGTCTGCCATTTCAACCTTCCTCTGACGGCCTCTGAATCCTGTATTTTACCAGAATCAGCGTGATTCCAGCAGACCCAGCTCCCCCAGCAACTGAAATATGGCTGTGATCGCCGCTTTCCGCGGGAAAGGGTGATCCAGGTTTGGAGACCCCAGTCGTGCCGCACGCGGAAACGGCGGGTAAGATACATCCCAGTGGTGACCGTGCAGGGTTGCCAGATGGGTTTCCATGGGAATCCCTATCCTGGCCTGCGCCTGGGTCAGCTGCATGTCGTTATTCGCATCGAACTTGCTCAGCCGGATGGCGTCGTGCATCTGGAACGTTGGCACCCGCAGAAAGTTGGTGGCCGCGGTGAAAGTAAAGAAGGGAATGCCCATTTCATTCAGGGTTTTCCCGTGCTGCTTCAGAAAGTCACCCCGCACGTGGGTGGTCAGGTCGCGCAAGGCGCCCTTGATATCAAACTCCTCAAGACGCCGGAAAATGCCCTTCTGCCGGGTTTGCACAAAGGGAGAAAACAGTTTGAGGAAGTCGCTCAGGCGCTGATAGGCGGCAGCCAGATCCAGGTCCTTGATGGAGTCATAGATGCCATCGGCAGTGTAAGAACCGCCGACCGCTCCCGCCCACATGATCGCGCAACGCACACGCTCACGGTACTCGGGATACTTAACCAGAAAGGACAGGATATCCGGTCCGCCCTTGCTGTACCCCATGAGTACGATATCACCGGGCGGCTTGTATTTGTGGGTTCTGCGGGAGCCATCCAGATGCATTCCCTGCCCCTGATCCAGTGCCACACGGATATCTTCACCGTTCGGTTCACAGCCGCGCATAGGGTGAATGTCACCCCGAAGGAACAGCCAGCCCTTCTCCTGGTGCAGTTCCAGAAACTCGTCACGGAAGGCATGATCCGGTAAAAGACCATTCAGCAAACCAGCACAGAAGACCAATGTCACGTGGCGGTAGTCACCGGGCGCGGCTTCCGGCATCTCGTCTTTCCACTCAAGGATACTGTCACCGCGCAGAAAGCGTTCGGCGATTTTCTGTCGGGGTGCCCGACGATCCCGTCCAGGCGCCTTCGCAGCCTTCAGGGCTTTGGCATCCCTCGCGGCTTCTGTCAGAAACAGGTTGCGCCAGCGACGGGCCATCCATTGCTTTACCAAGGGGTCGCTTACCTGCTGTACATCTTCCTTCAGCAGCCTGCGGACGTCTTCAATAACACCGGTATAATCCTTCTGATTCATCAAAGCTTCCAGATTGCTCATATCTCCAAACGACTCCTGTCTGATCTTCTGTTATCGGAGCTAACTATTGTAACCGCTGCGGTAGAAACGAACCTTGCACTGCTTCGGCTTTTGCGCACCCTGTCTGACTCTGTTAGGCTGCCGCCCTTCGGGGCACTCCGCCTTGCAACCACAGGCAGCAACACAAATG
>JAUIAZ010000152.1 GCA_030427465.1 Gammaproteobacteria bacterium
ATCGCTGCATACTGCTGGAAAAATCGGCTCCCGGTGGCCAACAGAGTCTGCATTCCCAGGGAATCATTCACGGTGGCACCAAGTATAGTCTCAATGGTGCGCTGAGCAGCGCGACCAATGCCATAGCAGATATGCCCGCCCGCTGGCAGGCCTGTATCGAAGGCAAGGGGGAAGTGGACCTGAGCGCTGCCACGGTTTCATCCACCCACCACTATATGTGGTCGAAGGAGCGCCTGACGTCGAAGCTCACCGCTTTCTTTGCCAGCCGGGCTCTGGGCAACCGGATTCGCAAGAAAACCACCGAACACAAGCCCAAAGCTTTCGATCACCCCGATTTTCATGGCAACTTCTATGCACTTGAAGAGCTGGTTCTTGACATCGACAGCGTAATCCGGTGTTTGCGAGCCCCTTTCGAAGACAGCCTGTTCCGTTACGACTGTCTGAAACCCGAGACCTTCAAGGGAGAAAACGGGCAAATTGATACCATCCTGCTGAGCCATCGTCAGAACAGCATACGGATCCGGCCGGGGGCAGTTATACTCGCAGCAGGGGAAGGCAACGAAAGCCTGCTACATGCCATGAATCTTAACGCCCCCAGTATGCAGAGACGACCGCTGCACATGGTATTTGTCCGCCATGAGTACCCGCACCCGGTATATGCCCATTGCATTGGCACCGGATCAAAGCCGCTCATCACCATTACCACCCACTTTGATTCGCAAGGCCGCCCGGTCTGGTATCTGGGCGGCAACCTGGCGGAGACCGGAGTTGAACTGAGCTCCAGCGAACAGATCCGTTCTGCCCAGACGCTATTGAAGGACATTCTGCCTTGGATAGATCTCGGCCAGCAGTCCTGGCACAGCTTTCTGATCAACCGGGCTGAGCCGCGACAGAATGCATTGACGCGTCCTGACTCGGCCTATGTTCACAAACAGGGCAACCTGCTGACCACCTGGCCGACCAAGCTGGCACTCACACCCAACCTCGCTGATGAGGTTTTCGGCCACCTGCCGCCGCCTGCACACCCGGCAGGGGACAACGAGTTTCTTGCGCCTCTGAGATTCCTGCCACCGGCGCCCGCCTCTGTCACACCCTGGGAGACCTGCTTTGAAAACGCCTCTGTCACGTCTCGGTAATAGTGGTCTGGAAACCAGCCTTCTGGGCCTGGGAACCGTCAAATTCGGCCGCAATGCCGGCGTAAAATACCCGAGTGCATTTGAACTGCCTGATGATAAAAGTCTGGCCAGCCTGCTGTCCCTGGCCGCCGATCTGGGTATCAATGTCCTGGATACCGCACCGGCCTACGGCAGCAGCGAAGAGCGCCTGGGCCAGCTGCTCAAAGGGCAAAGGCACGACTGGATCATCAGCACCAAGACCGGTGAAACCTTTGACGGCAAGAATTCAGCCTTCGATTTCAGTGCCGAGGCGACACGCCAAAGTGTCGAGCGCAGCCTGAAGCGGCTGAAGACCGACTACCTGGACATTGTCATGGTTCATTCCGATGGCAATGATCTGGAGCTTATCGAGCGGAACGAGGTCATCGCCACCCTGGACCAACTGAAGCAGGAAGGCAAAATCCGCCAGACCGGATTTTCAGGAAAAACGCTTGAAGGGGCCCTGGCAGCCCTGAAACAGGTTGACATGCTGATGCTGACTTACAACCTCCGGGAACACCGTGAGGGGGAAGCGATAGACCAGGCTAACCACCTGGGCAAGGGGGTCTATATCAAGAAAGCTTTTGCCAGCGGCCACCTGGTCAGCGGCTCCGGTGAAGAAGGTCAGCTCAGTAGTTTCCGGCATATTCTGGGCAAAGCCGGCATTTCCAGCATCATCGTTGGCACGATCAATCCGGACCACCTGAAACAGAACGTCAGGGCGCTCTGCCAGGCCAGTGCCGGAATGGTGTAGCCTGCGGGGCTTTAGCCCCGGTCGAGCAGTTCACGCAGGTCGCTCATGGCTGCATTGGCGCGAGAAATATAGGACGCCATGGTGAGACTGTGGTTTGCCAGCATGCCGAAGCCACTGCCATTCAGAATCATCGGGCTCCAGACCGTTTCCTGTGTGCCTTCCAGCTCGGCAATGATCTGTCGGATGGAAACCAGCGCATTCTTGTCTTCCAGGACATCGTTAAAATCGATTTCTATGGCCCGAAGTATCGCAATCAGGGCATAGGACGTTCCTCTGGCTTCATAAAAAACATCATCAATTTCCAGCCAGGCGGTTTTTGCCTCAACACCCTCGTCATTTTCGGAACTGCCAGAAGCTGCACGCTCACCCGCCAGAGAGGTGTCATACTGGGTTTTCCCGACACTCTCACTCAAACGCTGACTCAAGCTTCCCAAACGGGTTTCCACATCGGAAAGCCAGTTCCGCAGATTGTCTGCCCGGGCGTAAAAGTGCGCATCCGGCTTGTTGGAATCGGTCAGCCTGCGAAAATAACTCTTCATCGCTTTCAGACCCCGGCGATACTCGCCTTCTGTGGAAGGCAGAACCCAGCTTTCACTGTCGAAGTTGAACTGGGGCTCGGCAATCACCAGATCCGGATCCTCGGTGGACTGGCTTTGCGAACGACTGATGTCCTTCCGCATGGCACGGGTCAGATCCCGCACCTGCACCAGCACGCCAAACTCCCAGTTCGGCATATTGTCCAACCAGATACCCGGCGGGAAGCGGTCGTTAGAGAGGTAACCACCCGGCTTTTCAAGCAAGAGGTCCATCAAGCCGATGACGGTGGCAGTGGTTGCGTATCCGGTGACCGGTCGCCCGCCCGAGGTTTCCAGCAATTCCACACCGCTCTGCCGGATGCTGGCAGGTTCGTCCGGCTCAAAACTCCAGTAAAAGCCGACCAGTGCCGCCACCAGCAAATAAACCAGGATAATAGTCAGCAGAATGCGCCCGATCTTGCCCCCGCCGATGTAATCCTGCAGATCTTCCCAACGCTCGATGAAAAAGTCCTTCATAGTTCTAATGCCAAATCCAGTGCTATTAAAATGCTTGATGAGTTTTGCGATTTATTCTGCGGCCTGATTCCCTGACCAGGGCTCCGGGTGGCTGATCAGGTAGCCCGCCAGCCCGTCTACACCGAGCCGGGTAACCGTATCACGACAGGCCTCGTCTTCAACGCCAACCACCAGAACGCCCAGGCCCCGGCTGTGAACAATCTCTATCATGTGGCGCAGGTAGAACAGCTGACCGGGTTGCTGCTGTCCCGGCAGCAGACTGCGATCCAGCTTGACCAGATCCAGCGGCCAGTTCTCCAGATAGCCAAAAGGAATACCGGACGAACCGAAGCGCCCCACCACAATACGGAAACCGTAAGTTTGGCGCATCTGGACTAGCGCGTCTACACCAGGCCAGGCATGCCGGAGGACAAACTCCGGAATTTCGATCAGCAAACGCGAGAGTACCGGGCGGTGCCTGGCCAGCAGACTCTGGATATCTTCCCGGAATGCCGGGCTCTCCAGTGTTCCGGCAGACAGGCCGACACAGACCGCACGCCCTTCCGGACTTTTGAGAGAGTCCAGGACTTCGGCCAGCACCATGAGATCCAGGTCATAGGTCATGCCCAGTCGTTCCGCCATCGGCACAAACTCAGCCGCTGTGAGTACCTCGCCCTGATAGCGCAGCCTGAGGCTGAGCTGGTCAAAGCCGTCAAAATCTTCTGCGACCGCCACCATCGGCTGGCTGTAAAGCACAAACTGCCGGTCGGAAAGGCTGGTACGCAAGGTTTCCCGCCAGCGTTCTGCCCCTTGCTCAGGTGCGCCGGAAGCAGTTTCGGGCATCTGAACCGCAAAGTTGCTGCGCCCCTGACTCTGGGCACTGCGCAAGGCATTATCTACAGCTCCAAGTAGCTGCCGCAGGGGCATACCGGGGCGTGTGGGAACAATTCCGGCGTGAACAGAAAAGGGATTATCCTGGGAAGTCGCAGAACCGAGGCGCTCCAGGCGACCGAGGGTCAGATCCACCCAGCTTTCCGCCTCCTCAATACTGAAACCCGGCAGGAACAGGCAGAACTGCGGGCCTTCCCTGCGCCCCAGCAAAGTCTCCCGACGCAGCGATTGCAGTTCATCACGGAGTATTTCGGCCGCCCCCCTGAGCACATGATCACCCTGCTCCCGGCCTTCCGTCCGGTTAATGTGATCCAGACCGCTGATGTCTATCAGCACCAGCATGCCCAGCCCGGCCTCCGAATCGGTTTCAGCCAGGAAAGCGGCCAGACGCTGATCAAAATGCTCGCGATTTTCCAACCCGGTCAAGGCATCCAGCAGGGTTTCATGTCGCAACCGCTCAATACTCTGTATCTGTGCCGAGAACACCGAGCAGATTTTTTCGTTCATGGTGTTGAATGCGCTGCTGACCGTGTTCAGTTCGCGGATACCGGTCGCAGGAATGCGGTGACTGAAATCCTGTTCACTGATGCGTTCAGCCGCGGCAGTCAGTTCCCGCAGCGGCAGCAATACGCGCTGCAGCAGAATCCAGAACCCCGCCGCCGTCAGCAGGCCGGCAAACAAAAACCACAAGGCCTGATTGAGAAGACTGCGCCAAAGTTCACGGTAGGCCCAGACCGGGTTGCTCTGTACCCGCAGCACCCCCAGCTTGCTCCAGCCGGATACCACTTCAGCTACTCCCGCGGCCGGCCGCAGTTCCACCCAATCGGTAAACCATCCCGGCACACCGTCCAGTGATTTGGGAGCCTGGCGGTCGAATACCACTTGTCCATTGAGATCCCGCAGCTCCATCTTGGCGTAGGCTCCGGAATCAAAAATGGCGTCCATCATGCTGCCAGCCAGCACCCAGTCTTCGCGCAGCCCCGCCGTTGACAGGGAAAGGGCCAGTGAGGTTGCCGCATCCTGGGAAGTGATGACGAGATGAGAAGTCAGAAACTGCTTCTTCTGGTGATAGCTCAACAAAAAGACACCGAGCAACAAGACCAGTAACGAAAAACAAAGCAGCCCTAGAATCAGTGACTTGAAAGAACGCGGCTTTGCCAACGGACACTCTCCCCCTTTTCTGCGCTACCAGCCTCAGAGTTAGCAGCTATAGTTATGGGTTGAGGATAGCATCTGCAACGGGGAATTGCGCCTGATGGAAAGTCAACAGGACAAACTGAGACGCCACTTCGCCGGGCGTGTCACTACACAAGCTCGTGTCGTCCTGGAAGCCTGGCAACAACTGAAACAACAGAACTGGGCAGATGCTCACTGGATCAGTGAACTTCAGCATGCAACGGACAAGCTGGGGCGTTATGCCGCCCGCTTTGACATGCACGACCACCTGAAGCTCGCGCAGTCGGTAAACAGCGTTCTGAAGAAGGTTGCCCTGCATGCCAGCGAGCCGGTCAAGGAGCAATCCCAGTCGCTGGACGACCTGTTCGACCAGCTCGCCCAGTTAACTGGCCGCAAAGATGACCACGCGAGCCAAGAAGAGATTGGCAGTGATCAGAGGACTTACCTGAAAGCACCGATCTACATCTGCCTGAACAGTCAGCCAGACAGCTACAAAGTGCTCAAGCAACTGGAATTTTTCGGCTTCCGTGGTGAGAGATACAGCCGCCTGGCGGACCTCGAGGCTGCTATACTCAACCGGCGCCCGGAAGTTCTGGTGATGGACGTGGATTTCGGCGGCCGCCCCAAACAGGGCATCGCCCTGACCAAGTTGCTGCAGGCACGAATTGAAGCCCCGGTTCCCACCATATTCATTGCCGACCGCACGGGCTCAATCGAGCTGCGGCTCGAGGCCTCCCGCGCAGGTGGTGAGGAGTTTATAGAGGGTTCCGGTAACACTTCCCGGATACTCGAAAAGATCGAGCAGTACACCAGGCATCATAACCAGGATGACCCCTACCGGGTGCTCGTAGTCGATGACTCGAAAGCGCAGGCCGCTTTCATGGAATCCAGCCTGAAGAAAGCCGGCATGCCGGTGAGGACCGTCACCAATCCGATGGATGCTCTTGAGGCCTTTCAGGAATTCGAGCCGGAAATCGTGATCATGGACATGTACATGCCTGGCTGTTCCGGCACCGAGCTGGCGCGGGTTCTGCGTCAGGATGACCGGTTCATGAGTATCCCGATCATCTACCTGTCCGCGGAAGAGGACATCAATAAACAGCTGGATGCCATGAGCGTTGGGGGTGATGACTTTCTGGTCAAGCCCATTAACCCCAAGCACCTGGTAGCCACCATCCATAATCGCGGTCGACGCGCACGCACGCTGAATGCCCTGATGGTCCGGGACAGCCTGACCCGCCTCTATAATCACACCCACATTCTCAGTCTGCTGGAACGCGCAGTCAGCAGCAGCCGCAATCAGGATCAGCCCCTGACCATTGCCATGCTGGACATAGACAAGTTCAAGAGCATCAACGACACCTATGGCCACCCTGCCGGTGACCGGGTACTTAAAACGCTGTCCTTGTTCATGCAACAGAGACTACGCAAGTCCGATGCCATCGGGCGCTATGGCGGCGAAGAGTTCATGGTTGTACTCAACAACACCTCAATGAGCGATGCGATCCGGGTCATGAACGATGTCAGGGAGAGCTTCAGCGAGCTTAGCCACCCCATGGAGGATCAGGAAATCCATGTCACATTCAGCTGTGGCCTTGCCAGCCTGGAAACCGATGATACGGTGCAGATATTGGCAAAGCGCGCCGATGTGCATCTCTACGAGGCCAAACACCGCGGACGCAATCGTGTCATCCCCGAAAAAGGCTTGAAAGAGACTCCGTAGAGAGTTGCATCAACCCGGAATGTGATTCAAACTGCACACACTTTGCTGCCAAATCCTGTGAAAATGGCTTCCAACATGGCTAATGTGCTGTTTATCAATGGCCCCAACCTGAACCTGCTCGGCACCCGGGAACCCGGGTTATACGGCAATCAGACCCTGGCTGATATCGAAGAAACGCTCACAGCCCTGGGTGAGGAGCTGAGTATCCGAACCGGCTTTTTCCAAAGCAACCATGAGGGCGCCCTGGTGGATCGCATTCATCAGGCGCGGGATGAGTCAGTTTCACACATCATTCTGAATCCGGCGGCCTACACACATACCAGTGTGGCAATCCGGGATGCCCTGCTGGGCGTTGCCATTCCTTTTATCGAAGTTCATTTATCCAATGTCCATAAGCGCGAAGCGTTCCGTCACCACTCCTATTTTTCAGACATTGCCTGTGGAGTGATCTGCGGCTTTGGTCCGGAGGGATACCGGATGGCGCTGCTGGCCATTGCCAACGAAACTGTTAACGGAAACGAATGAGACACCCGATATGGACATACGAAAAGTCAAGAAGCTGATTGAGCTCATTGAAGAGTCAGACATTACCGAACTGGAGATCCGTGAAGGCGAAGAATCCGTGCGGATTTCGCGCCAGGGCAACGGTGTGCAGCCGGCAGTATCCTATTCCGCGCCAGTGAGCAGCCCGGCGATACCCGCCGAAGCAATATCCACATCCACCTCACCGGAGCCGACTCGGGGCGATAGTGACCAGGCGGTGAAATCCCCGATGGTAGGCACGTTTTACCGCGCGCCTTCCCCGACCGCACAGGCCTTTGTGGAGGTCGGACAGTCCGTCAAGGCCGGCGATGTCATCTGCATCGTGGAAGCCATGAAAATGATGAATCAGATCGAATCCGACAAGTCCGGTACCGTCGAAGCCATCCTGGTGGAGAACGGGCAACCGGTCGAGTTTGACCAACCGCTGTTCATCATTCGCTGAGTCTGTCCGTCCGGGGATCTGAAGAAATGCTCAAGAAAGTATTGATAGCCAACCGGGGTGAAATTGCCCTGCGGGTGCTGCGCGCCTGCAAAGAACTCGGTATCAGGACAGTGGCAGTTCACTCTCTTGCTGACCGAGACCTCATGCACGTCAAACTGGC
>JAUIAZ010000153.1 GCA_030427465.1 Gammaproteobacteria bacterium
CACCCCTATGAAACGAGTCTCCGGGCTGCTTCTGCTGATCTTCGTTTTGCCGGTATTCGCGCTGGAACCGGTTTCCCTGCAATTGCGCTGGAAGCATCAGTTCCAGTTCGCCGGGTATTATGCGGCTCTGGAAAAAGGCTATTACGCGCAGGCGGGCCTGGATGTCACCTTGCATGAGAATGGCCCGACCAGCCAAAAAAATGCGATAGCAAGGGTTGTGAACGGTGAGGTTCAGTTCGGAGTGAGCAATGCCGGGCTTGTGGCGGCCTTCGCTGACGGCAAACCGGTGGTTGCTCTGGCCAGCATCCTGCAGCACAGCGCAGCGGTCTGGATTGTGACCGATCCTGAGATACAGTCTTTGCATGACCTGGCAGGCAAGCGCCTGATGGCGCTGATGCCGATTTCAGAAAGTGTCGAGTTTGTTGCGCCTTTTCTTCGCGAAGGCATTGACGTGGATTCCCTGCACTGGCGCAACACCAGTTTTTCGATCCACTCGCTGCTGGAGGGGGAAACCGATGCGCTCAATGCCTACCTGTCCAACGAGCCTTTTCTGCTGCGGGAGATGGGCGTGCCATTTTACACTATCTCCCCCCGTACTTACGGTATCGACTTCTACAGTGATGTGCTGTTTACCCACCGGGATTACCTCAGGGAACACCCTCAGCGGGTCGAGCGCTTTCGGCAGGCCTCTCTGGAAGGGTGGCGTTATGCCATGACGCACCCGGAAGAGATTATTCAGCTGATTCACGAAAAATACTCGCCCGAAAAGTCACTCGCGCATCTGCGTTACGAAGCCAATGTCTTGCGGGAGCTGATCGTGCCCGATCTGGTGGAGATTGGGCACATGAATACGGGCCGCTGGGAAAACATTGCCCGCACCTTTGTGGACCTTGGCGTGATTGAGCCGGGGTTCGATCTTGAAGGGTTTATTTACACCGGAAAAGAGGGGCTCGCTTCCATACAGAGTGTGGGTATCGCTTTGCTGATGGCTTTACTGGCCCTGGTTCTCGGGGGCAGTCTGCTGCATTATTATCGGCTGACCCGTCATCTGAAAATAGAAATTGCCCAGCGCAGAAAGGCAGAAGCGCGTCTTAAAACACTGGTCAATACGGATCATCTGACCGGACTCTGCAACCGTCGCAACTTTTATCTGCAGAGCGCCCGCGAACATGCGCGCTTTTTACGCTACCGCCAGAGTTATGCGCTACTCGTGATCGACGTAGACTGGTTCAAGCAGATCAACGATGTGCACGGGCATCTGTGCGGAGATCAGGTACTGATGGAAATTGCACTGAGACTGCAGAGGGAAGCGCGTAATACGGATTGTCTGGCACGCTTGGGCGGTGAAGAGTTTGTGTTCCTGATGCCCAATACAGATCTTTCCGGAGCCATGCAGATTGCTGAGCGTATCCGCCTGGGTATTGCCGATACCCCATTCGAGCTGGACGCGAGTACGGCAATCAAGGTGACAATCAGCATCGGGGTGGCCATCTGCACGGCCCAGGACGCGGTTTTCGAAGCGGTCCTGAACCGCGCAGATCAGGCACTCTACACGGCCAAGGGCTCAGGTCGGAACCGGGTTGTCAGCAACCCGGCGTCTGTTTAGACCCTCAGGCTCTTCTTTGACGGAATGCGTGCGCCCCCAGTCCGCTGAGAGTCTGTGCCACAGCAGACCAGGCGCTCAGTCTGGGTTTGGGGGGCTGTCCTTTGGCCATGCGGGCCAGCTGGCTTTCATACCAGGTGATGTCCAGCATGGTCATTCGGTCGATCGGCCGGATACCGGTGGAAGGCCTCTTGATGTCAATGCGGAAGCTTTCATCGGCAAGCACACGGTGCGGCAGATCCGGCATGACGGCGAGGGGGCGCGCCAGGCCGATCATGTCGGTTGCACCCTGACGCAGAGCCTCACGCATTGCTGCGGCAGAGCGGAACCCGCCGGTGACTACCAGCGGCGTGCTGATCAGAGCGCGGGCCTGTTCGGCAAAGGCAAGAAAGTAGGCTTCCCGGTCTTGTGTACTTTGGGCCATCTTGTGACCCACCATGCTGGGGCTCTCGTAAGTGCCACCGCTGATTTCAATCAAGTCTATGCCTGCCTCAGAAAGGGCTTTGACGACTTCCATGGATTCGTTCGACTCAAACCCGCCTTTCATGTAATCGGCGGAGTTCAGCTTGATGCCGACTGCGAAATCGGGCGAGGTGACGTCCCGGATCGCCCGGTAGACAGACAGCACGAAGCGCATGCGGTTTTCAAGGCTGCCCCCCCACTGATCCTGGCGCTGATTGTGTCGCGGCGAGAGGAACTGGCTGACGAGATAGCCATGCGCACCATGGATCTGTACCCCATTGAAACCGGCTTCTTCCGCCAGGCGGGCGGCTTGCGCAAATTTCCCGATGATTGACTGTATCTCTGCTTCGGTGAGCGCCCTTGGCTTGGCAAAAGCACTTTCCAGGCCTGCGCCCAGGGGGATGGCAGAAGGGGCAACAGGCTCACGGCTGAGGAATTTGGGGATCTGCTTGCCTGGATGGTTGAGCTGCATCCACACTTGGGCACCTTGGCTCTGACTGGCTTTCGCCCATTGCCGGAAAAGGGCAACATCACTCTGGTCATCGAGGGCGACATTCTTGGGTTCACCCAAGGCAGTCCGATCCACCATGACGTTACCGGTTATGAGCAGGCCGGTACCGCCTTCAGCCCAGGTCTGATACAGGCGGATCAGCCCCGCTGTCGGGTTGTGCTGACGGTCGCCGAGCTGTTCGCTCATCGCAGATTTGAAAAACCGGTTCTTGATAACCAGGCCGGGTCTCAGTTGGAAAGGGTGATCAAGGTCGATGCTGTCCTGACTCATAATGTACTCCTGTGGTCTTAATTAGACCGGTCGTCTTGCGTTTTGTTAAAAAGATCAGCGGTAAAGTGTGTTCAGCAGAAGATCCAGTTGCTGTCTCAATTTGACCGTGTCGCGGTCTATTCTCATGCGCAGCAGGGCGCCTTCCCAAGTACTCCAGAACAGGTCAGTCAACGCTTCTGCCGGTACATCCCGACGGAATTGGCCTTTGGACTGCCCCTCTGCTACCAGTACGACAAAGCGTTGCTTCCACAGGCGCAGGGTGCGGCGCATGGCGTCACGGCAGGCGTCGCTGCTGCCGCCGATCTCGGCAGCCAGATTGCCGATCAGACATCCCTTCTGGCAACCTTCGGCTTCGAAGTGGGCGATCAGCACGTCGTACGCCTGTAGAATTGCTGAACGCGGGTCATCCGGTTGTTTCTCCAGAATCGCGTCGAATGCATCCAGCAGCCAGTCGCTGTACTCATTGATGATCTCGGCAGTGAACTGCTCTTTGCTGTTGAAATAGTTGTAAAAAGACCCTTTGGGTACCTTGACCAGGTCCAGAATCTGTTTGAGTCCTGTACCGTGATAGCCCTGTTCAGAAAGCAGGCTGATGCCGGCTTCCAGCAGTCTGTCCCGGGTGGCCTCTGTCTTTTCGGAGCGCGTGTATCGTACGGTTTTGTCAGTCATATGTTTATAATATGACCGGTCGTCTTGAAAGTCAATCTGCTTGAGAAGCCGGAGGCCGAATGCGCTAGTCCTCTGGCCCCAGGTAAGACTCGATGATCCGGTCATAACGACCAGAGGCTTTCAATGCCCTCAGCCCCTCATCGAAGACATCGCGGACGTCGGCATCCCTGAACACAAAGTGGTAGTGGGTCATGGGAAAAACCGGGTGAAGGCGAACGTCAGAAGGGGGGCCATACAGAATTTCCCCGTCACTGGTTTCAGTCTGCATGCGTGCGATGAAATGCCGGAATATCTGCTTTTCCATAATGATAAAATCCACATCGCGGTAAAAAAGCAGGTTTAGCTGAAGCTCCTGATTGGCAATCTCCTGATAGTCCGGGTTGTCACGAACCGCATCACCGAAAGCGTCGCTGAGAAACTGGGAGGCTCGCTGAAAGGCAACAACGTGCCGTCCCGAGAAGAATTCCATGGGGAAAGATTCGGGAAAGTCTTTTTCGGCGCGACTGATGGCAATGTTCTGGAACGTGACAGCAGGTTCGCTGTAGTAGCCGCTTTCAACGGAGCCGATACGGGCATTGATGATGCCATCCAGTTGCCCCTGGTCATACATGTAGAATGCCCGGTTGAAAGGAAGGTAGACCGGCTCTATGGAGTAGTCACTGCCTTTGAGTGACTCTTTGAGAATGTCCAGCTCAATGCCCCGGTCTTCGTTGGCGAAAACCCAGGGCGGGATAGAGAAGCTGACACCAATGCGCAGGGGCTTTGGCGCATCGGCAAGCACAGCGGGCGGGTTAAGACACAGCAAAACCAGACAGCACACGAGGCCCGCAAGAATGCCCGGGGCAGTCTGCCTTTGGGAAAAGGGTGTCCGCTGGCTGATCGGGAAAGACGACATGGAGCATCCTGTCGGGCTTTTCCCGCAAGTATAGCCTGTTAAATCAGAGACGTATCACTGAGTTTTCAGCGTGACCGAGCGGTGATGGCTCCAGGGCATCGGCTGCCGGGTCATTTTCCCAGTGCTGACCATCCATCAGGTAGCGGAAATGGTAGCTGTTGTCAGTCGGCAGATCGACAGTCAGGCTGAAGCTTCCGTCTTTCAGACGCTTCATGGGGTTGCTTTCGCTGTTCCACTGATTGAAATCACCCATCAGTGACACCTGCTGGGCAGCATTGGCTTCCTGCCTTGACAGTTTGAAGGTCACCTTACAGACCGGACGTGTTTTGAGGTATTTTTTTGTAAGACTCATCGGAGCTTCCTGCGACGGTGTTGAGGCTTTAGATTGCACAAAAGTCTGTTACAAAACAATGTCAGGCTGAGCGTTTTTTGATACACGTCAGGTTCACGGAAAACGGCTTATCCGGCGCTTGGTACAAGGGGGAATATGAGACTGGCTTCGACTCCGTCCTCTACGTTTCTGAGACTGGCTTCAGCACCATGAAAAGCGGCGACCATGCGTACGATGGAAAGGCCCAGGCCCAGATGCAGAGTATCCGGATCTGAGTTACCCTCCCGCTGGCTCTGGTAGGGTTCAAACAGGGATTCCTGTTCAGTCTCCGGCAACGCGGGGCCTTCGTTGAAAACGCTCAGGGTGGCGTGGTGCTCCGAAACGCTCAGGCTCAGCGACATGCGGCCGTTGGGAGGTGTGAACGAGAGGGCATTGTCCCAGAGTTTCTCCAGGGCCTGGATGATCAGGTCAGGCTGCCCCTGTATCCAGACTTCGTGTTGGGGTAGCTGGCAGCAGACCGGCCTGGGGGCCGCAAGGTTGGCCAGGTGCTCGCCCAGCGGTTCGAGTACCCGTCGCAGGGGCACGCATTCTTTGTCGTATTGCTCAATCAGGCGTTCAAGCCGGGTGACTTCTCCCATCGCCTGAATCAGACGACTGAGTCTTGTGCAGGCCGCTTCGGCTCTCTCACGGTAAACGGACTGCTCTTCAGCAGAATTACTCTGCTGCATCAGTCCAAGTGAGCTGCGGATAATGGAAACCGGTGTGCGGCACTCATGTGTCAGTTTGGCAACAAAGGACTCCTTGTAGGCCGCATAGGCGCGCAAGTCCTCCAGCAGGCTGGCGAAGCTGCGCGAAATACTGCCGATTTCATCGCCTGACTGATCGGCCTGAAACGGTTGCTGATAACGGGTTTCTGCGGACAGACTCTGTTCCATTCCGGTTTTGAGACGCAGCAGGCGTCTGGTAATCCAGGTGGCCCAGAGTAGTCCGGTCAGCAGCAGGAGCAGGGTAACCGCCATCACCAGCCCCAGGCTGTTACCCAGACTGCTGTTGGCATCCTCGCTGAGTCTTGAGACGGTACGTTCCCATATCAGGGTGTGCCAGAGGGGCGCCTGCGGGTTTCCTGCTGCCCCATCTGGCGGAATCCTCACTTCTGCGGCAACCCGGGTTTGCTGGCTATCGGCACGCAGAGTCCACTGGATCCCTCCGGTATTGTCCGGGGGTACGAGTTTTTCGGCCAGCGCCCCGGTCAGCAATTGCCAGATGGAAGTCAGGGTGTGCGCCTCCTTTTCTGAAGAGCGGTCCACCTCGAGCCGGGCCTGGCCCTGCGCGTCATAAAGTTTTACCCGGTGCCCTTCAGGTACCAGTGCCTGAGTCTGTTGTCGCAATCTTTCCGGTGCCGGCAGCGGGTAAAGCGGCTGATCCGGCCGGCCCAGCCAGCAAGCGCTCTCCGTCGCAGCCGTGTCCAGGCACACAGAAAAGCCGGATGACAGGCTGGCCAGAGGCAGGTGTACTTCCACCTGGGACGAGCTGCCCTCAAGATGCCAGACAGCCCGCCAGGCATTGCCGTCCGGAAAAAAACCGTGGCTCGCGGGCTGGGCCGGGCTCCAGTCGATGCGTCCACCGTTCGCTGTTCGCAGTCGGATGGGGGTGTTCGGGTGTTCACCCGAACCTGCTTCAGGTGCTGACCAGTCCAGCCACAACCAGAGGGTGGACTTTTCAACCCGGGCGTTCAGCCAGAGAAGTTGGCCGTCGGGGCTCTGCAGCGACCGGGGCTGAGGAAAAGGTGCAGGCGACCAGTCGAATGCGTAGCCGTCGAGCTGGAGCGGCTGGTTATTCCAGGCGGGTAGCCAGGTGTTTCCGGGCAGGTCCTGGTTCTGCAGGTGGATCAAGCGGGCGCTCTGACTGGCCAGATCCAGAAGACTGCTTTCCGTGGCATTGCGCCAGGTCAGCTCGAGACTTCTGAACAGCCAGAGGCTGCTGACGGGTAAGGCCACCAGGAGCAGAGCCAGGCAGGCCAACTGGCGTTTAAGAGGCACTGTGCTGTGAGTCCTGCCAGCGGTATCCCATACCGTAAACGGTCTGAATGGCATCGAAATCCGGGTCAAGTTGCTGGAACTTGCGACGAATGCGTTTGATATGAGAGGTAATCGACGCTTCGTCCATCACTGTGTTCGCCGCATCCATCAGTTGCTGACGGTTCTTCAGGTGGCCCGGCCGCAGGGTCAGGGCGTGCAGCATCCAGAATTCGGTCAGTGTCAACTCGACCAGTTGCCCCTGCCAATGGACTTCGAAGCGCTCAGCATCCACGCTCAGTGAGCCATGTTGCAGCCGGTTTTGCTGTTGTGGCAGTTTCTGCGCCTCGACCCGCCGGAACAGGGCCGAAACCCGTGCCATCAGATGGGGCAGGCTGGTGTCTTTGGTCAGATAGTCATCGGCTCCGAGGCGCAGCCCCGATATCTGGTCGAACTCTGAGTCACGGGCGGTCAGGAACAGGATCGGCAGCGTCTGGCTGCGACTGCGCAGCTGCCGGCACAGTTCAAACCCTCCTTCAACCTCCCGGCCGAGCCCGACATCAATGATGGCCATGTCGGGTAGCTGTACCTGGAAACGCTCCCAGGCGCTGCTGCGGTCGCGGAAGCCTTCTACCTGATAACCGATTTTCTGCAGCGCTGCCCGATAATTGGCGAGCAGGGCCGGCTCGTCCTCAACCAGGGCGATCCGGTAGGCGTCTTGGGACATTTGTACTAACCATGGCAGTATAAGGTCTGCTGATTTAAGCAAATCAGGTACCGGGGGCTCAAGCGATCTTGACTCCCTGTCAGAATTCGTCATGATGTCTGAATATGACTGCTGGTCATTTAAAATAAACTTAAAGACTGCGATCACGCAGAGTCAAAAGAGAGGAACCCTATGAAAGCCTGGACCTGCCGAAGCTTCGGACCGCCCGAGACACTGACCCTCGAAGAATTGCCTGATCCCAAGGTGGGCAGCCGGTCTGTACTGGTGACTGTGCGGGCGGCCGGTCTCAACTTTCCGGATAGCCTGATTGTCGAAGGCAAGTATCAGTTCAAACCCCCTTTTCCTTTCAGCCCGGGTGGTGAGGTGGCCGGGGT
>JAUIAZ010000154.1 GCA_030427465.1 Gammaproteobacteria bacterium
ATGACGGCAAGAGCACACTGATCGGCCGCCTGCTGCACGATTCCAAGATGATCTATGAAGATCAGCTGGAAGCCATCAAGCGCGACAGCAGTAAAATGGGCAATGCCGGCGAGAAAATCGACTTCTCCTTACTGGTAGACGGCCTGCAGGCAGAAAGAGAGCAAGGCATCACCATTGATGTTGCCTATCGCTTCTTCTCTACCGACAAGCGAAAGTTCATCATCGCGGATACGCCCGGACATGAGCAGTACACCCGCAACATGGCGACTGGCGCATCAACTGCACAGCTGGCAATCATCCTGATTGATGCACGCTACGGCGTACTGCAACAGACTCGCAGGCACTCTTTCCTGGCCTCACTGCTTGGCATCAAACACATTGTCGTTGCTGTCAACAAGATGGACATTGTCGATTACAGCCAGGAAAAGTTTGAAAGCATCAAGAAAGATTACCTGGAGTTTGCCGCCAAGCTGAACCTCAAGGACATCCGCTTCGTTCCGATCTCCGCACTAGACGGTGACAATGTGGTCAGCCTGTCCGAGAACACGCCCTGGTATACCGACAAGCCACTGATGAGCATCCTGGAAACTGTCGAAATTGCGCGAGACGCCAATCTCACCGATTTCCGACTGCCGGTACAGTATGTTAACCGCCCGAACCTCGATTTCCGCGGATTCTGCGGCACCATCGCTTCCGGCCTGATTCGCCCGGGCGACGAAGTTATCGCTTTGCCCTCGCGCAAGACCAGCAAGGTTCAGGACATCGTCACCTATGACGGCAACCTGGAGGAAGCTGGCCCGGGACAGGCCGTGACGCTGACACTTGAGGATGAAATCGACATCAGCCGGGGTGACATGATCTGCCGGGCAGATAACGTACCCCCCACCTCCAACCGATTTGAAGCCACGATCGTGTGGATGGCTGAGCAAGCAATGACACCCGGTCGCCAGTATTACATCAAGCACTGCGGTACCCTGGCATCCGCCAGCGTGAACAAGTTGATGTATCGCACCGATGTCAACACCCTGGAGCGTCACAGCGACAACGACCAGTTGCAGCTGAACGAAATCGGTTACTGCCAGGTTACCCTGAACCAACCGCTATCGTTCGATGCCTACACCCGCAACCCGGGAACAGGCGCTTTCATCCTGATTGATCGTCTGACCAACGTCACCATTGGCGCGGGAATGATCGAGAAACCGATCGAAGAAACTGAATCCATTTCCTATGACCCGATATCAGAAGACGAGCGTTCCGCCCGTTATGGCCACAGTGCGACGCTGATTAAGGTAGGCGGGAAACTGGCTGACACGCTCAGCGCAGGGATCGAACGTGCCCTTTTCGATCGCAGCATGACTGTGTTCAATGCAGAAGGTCTCTCGGCTGAATCGGTCAAAGCACTGTTGCAGGCTGGTCTGATTGTGATCAGCAAAGAGGCAGGCGATTCAGAAGCGCACATTACCGTCGCTGCGGACGCCGAAGCTGAGTTGGCAACCCAGCTGGCAAGAGCGGTAGGAGAAGTGAGAAAACGTAACGGCTAGGGCCATCGCGTATCTCTTCAGAAAGGCCAGCCTCAAGCGCTGGCTTTTTCTATGGCTCAGCTGCTCCCCTTGGGCGGCGGCAATGGACTGACAGAGGCACCGGATTTTACCGCGGTGATGCGAGCCGTTCCCTGCTGCTTCACTTCATCAATCCGGATGATGGAAGTCATGGGAATCAGCGAACGCTCAACAGAGCCAAACAAGGCTTTCAGCCGTTCTTCGGTCGGATCCACGAGAACCGCACTCTTCTCACCGAAAATCCAGCCTTCGACCTCCACAAAGCCGTAGACTTCGGAAGAAATGACCTTCCGTGCGTACAGTTCAAAAACTTCACTGTGATTGATGAATACTACCCGGTAGATTTTCTTACTGGTCATTCAGAAACCCTGTTGATTAAACTCTGCGCCACTCGCAGGGAGTAACGCTATGAAAATTCTAACCGCCACTTTATAATTGACGGCCATTTTTTAGACATATCCCTGTATATATGCGCAAAAAGCTCTACATCAAGACACACGGCTGCCAGATGAATGAATATGATTCATCCCGAATGGCTGATTTGCTGGGCGAATCCCACCAGGTCGAACTGACCGATTCCCCTGAGAATGCCGATATCCTCTTGTTGAACACGTGCTCGATCAGGGAAAAAGCCCAGGAGAAGGTCTTTCACCAACTCGGCCGCTGGAAAGCCCTGAAAGAACTGAACCCGAATCTCGTCATTGGCGTCGGTGGCTGTGTAGCCAGCCAGGAAGGCAATGCCATCCGGGAAAGGGCCAATTATGTCGATCTGGTGTTCGGGCCGCAAACCCTGCATCGTCTGCCGGCCATGCTGGACGGGCGTCAAAACGCGAAGATCCCGATGGTGGACGTGACCTTTCCAGAAATTGAAAAATTCGACCAGCTTCCCAAGCCCTCAGCTGACGGCGCTTCGGCCTTCCTGTCCATCATGGAAGGCTGCAGCAAGTACTGCACTTTTTGTGTGGTTCCCTACACACGAGGGGAAGAAGTCAGCCGCCCCCTGGAAGACGTCCTCGATGAAGCCTATCACCTGGCACAGCAGGGAGTCCGGGAAATTAACCTGCTTGGTCAGAACGTGAATGCCTACCGCGGTGAAACCGAAGACGGTGATGAAGCCGATCTGGCGGAGCTGATTACCTACGTCGCAGGCATTGACGGGATTGACCGTATACGGTTCACCACATCCCATCCGGTGGAGTTCAGCGATCGCCTGATTGATGTTTACCAGACTGTCCCCGAGCTGGTCAGCCATTTACACCTGCCGGTACAAAGCGGTTCTGATGAGATTCTCAAACGCATGAAACGTGGACATAGTGCGGCAGAGTACCTCGATAAAATCGAACGACTGAAGGCCAATCGCCCCGGAATCAGCCTGTCTTCAGATTTCATCGTCGGCTTTCCGGGAGAAACTGATCAGGACTTTGAAGACACCATGAACCTGATCGGAAATGTCGGCTTCGATCACTCTTTCAGTTTTGTCTACAGCGCGCGCCCAGGCACCCCGGCAGCCGAGCTGCAGGACGATTTGCCAGAGTCGATCAAGAAACAGCGCCTGCAGATCCTGCAGGACCGGATTAATCAGCAGGCCCAGGCAATCAGCCGCCGGATGGTCGGACAGACTGAACGCATCCTGGTGACCGGACGCTCTAAAAAAGACAGCAGCGAATGGCAGGGGCGCACGGAAAACAATCGAGTTGTCAACTTTGCAGCGCCTGATGAGGATCTCGAAAGCCGTTTTGTGGATGTTCGTATTACCTCTGCGCTGCCGCACTCACTGAGAGGTGAGCGTATTGACAATCACAGCTACTAATCACCGAGCACAGACTTGAACCAACCTGGTATCACACTCGAACTGGAACCAGCAGACCCCAAACGTCTGCTCATGCTCGCGGGTCCGGTGGACTCGCACCTCAAACTGATAGAACAGCGTCTGGGTATAGACCTGAGCTACCGGGGCAGCCGCTTCCGCCTGCATGGCGAGTCGCGGATCATCCGGCAAGCGGCTGAACTGCTCAAACACCTGTACCGCGAAACCGAAGCCGGTGAACCGCTGAGCCTGAAAACCGTCGACCTCTACCTGACTGAGATTATGGCCCCTGAAAGTCCGAAAACCGGCGTCAGCATCCAGACCCCGAAAGGTCCTATCCGACCCAGAGGCAAGAACCAGCAGCATTACGTGCAGGCCATCAGGAACCACGACATCAACTTCGGGGTTGGTCCGGCCGGTACCGGTAAGACCTATCTCGCGGTTGCCTGTGCCGTACAGGCTTTTCACGAGGAATCCGTGCAGAGAATTCTGCTGGTGAGACCTGCGGTTGAGGCCGGTGAAAAGCTGGGCTTTTTGCCGGGTGACCTGGCCCAGAAAGTCGATCCCTATCTGCGTCCACTGTATGATGCCCTGTACGAAATGATGGGCTTTGATACGGTGACGCGCCTGCTGGAGAAGGGACTGATTGAAATCGCTCCGCTGGCATTCATGCGCGGCCGCACACTCAACAACGCATTCATTATCCTGGATGAAAGCCAGAACACCTCTCCCGAGCAGATGAAGATGTTCCTGACACGGATTGGCTTTGGGTCAACGGCCGTGATCACCGGCGATCTGACCCAGGTGGATCTGGCCCGTGGAGCCCCTAGCGGGCTGCGTCATGCACTGGAAGTGCTTCAGAAAGTCCAGGGCATCACCACAACACGCTTCACCAGCGCTGACGTGGTCCGGCATCCTCTGGTTCAACGCATTGTCGATGCCTACGATGAGTTTGAGTCATGACCACCTTGGAAGTCGATTGGCAGAATACGCTTGATTCCTCCTCAGATCAGCCCCTGCTGCAACAGGTACAAGAGTGGTGTGAAGCCGCCCTGCAGGATTCTGGCGATTTTGAAATCGCCATTCGCATTGTCGGCCTTGACGAAAGCCAAAGCCTGAATCACGAGTATCGTGACAAGAACAGGCCAACCAATGTGCTGTCCTTCCCTTTCGAACTGCCCCCCGGTTTACCGGAGGAAGCGATGCCCAAGCCCCTGCCTTTGGGCGATCTCGTGATCTGCGCCCCTCTGGTTCAGTCAGAAGCGAAGGCACAAGGCAAAACAGCCGAGGCCCACTGGGCCCACTTGCTGATTCACGGTACCTTGCACCTGCAAGGCTATGACCACATAATTGACAGCGAAGCGG
Source organism: Gammaproteobacteria bacterium (assembly GCA_030427465.1). Taxonomy (GTDB): domain Bacteria; phylum Pseudomonadota; class Gammaproteobacteria; order Pseudomonadales; family Oleiphilaceae; genus JADJWY01. The sequence goes on from JAUIAZ010000154.1 coordinate 4,732, forward strand.
AAGAAATGGAAGAGCTCGAAAGGGAGATACTCAGCCGCTTTGGTTACCCAGACCCCTATCAGGTGATGTAGATGTTAGAGATAGATGCCGTCATGAAAGGAAGCATGCGACATGAGCGATGACCCTTCGAGTCAGAGATCCTGGATAGAAAGGCTCTCTCAAGCCTTTTCAGGCGACCCTCAAGACAAGAATGAGCTACTGGAAATTCTGAGAGCCGCTACCAGTCGGGGAGTGATTGACGGCGACGCACTACCCCTGATTGAAGGAGCCATGCAGGTCGTGGACATGCAGGCGCGCGAAATCATGGTCCCGAGGGCCCAGATGGCCTGTATCAAAGCGGATCTTTCACCTACGGAATACATGGAAGAAATCATCGAGTCTGCCCACTCAAGATATCCGGTGGTGGGTGAGTCCAAGGATGAAGTCATTGGCGTGTTGCTCGCTAAAGATCTTCTCAGCCTCTGCTTCCGTGGCCAGTTGAGCCGGGGAAGCATACAGGACATTCTGCGTCCTGCCTGGTTTATCCCTGAAAGCAAACGACTGAATCAGTTGCTCAAGGAATTCAAGGAAAACCGTAACCACATGGCCATCGTGGTCGATGAGTACGGTGGTGTTGCAGGCATTGTGACCATCGAGGATGTCCTGGAGCAGATCGTCGGAGATATCGAAGACGAACACGATTTTGAAGAAGAGAGCGGGATCAAGAACACGGCACCGGGACAATATGTCGTCAAAGCCCTGACGTCCATTGAAGAATTCAATGAGTATTTTGGTACCGAACTGGACGATGCCGAATTCGATACTCTCGGTGGCCTGGTCATGAAAGAGTTCGGCAGGCTGCCACGCCGGGGCGACACCACTCGGCTACATGATTTTTCCGTGAAAGTCCTGAATGCTGACAATCGCCAGATCCGACTGGTACAGCTGACCCGTAGCGCCTGATGTTGCGGTACTGGAAAACCCTGCTCCTGCCCTTCCTGGCTGGAGCACTTCTGACCCTGTCCTTTGCGCCTTTTGAGTTCTGGCCCACCGCACTGATCTCACCAGGCCTGTTGCTGTATACGATCGCCAGCCAGCCTGTTCGCAGAGCCACCTTGAGTGGCTGGCTTTTTGGCTTGGGCCTGTTTGGCACTGGAGCCTCCTGGGTCTATGTATCAATCCATGTGCACGGACATGCCTCACTGCCTCTGGCCATCAGTCTGACGGCCCTGTTTGCAGCCGCAATGGCGCTTTTTTTTGCCGCCTTCACCGGTAGCTTTGCAATACTTGAAAAACGCAGTGAGCGTCATTCAGTACTTGGGCAGATATTTTCCTTTGCCGCCCTCTGGGTGCTTTTTGAATGGATCAGAACCTGGCTATTCACCGGTTTCCCCTGGCTGCTTCTGGGCAATGGATTGATTGAAACCAGCGCTACCGCCTACGCGCCATTGTTCGGGGTTTACGGTGTCAGCTTTTTTGCGGTGCTGAGCTCGGCCATCCTGCTGAATATCCGTTACCTGAAAGCTGGAGCGCACAACGCAATATCATGGAGACTGACAGCCGTCACTCTGACTGCACTCTGGGTGGTCAGTTTCCCCCTGGACCGGCTTGAATGGACCCACGAAAAAGGGAAGCCTCTCAGTGTCGCCCTGGTGCAACCCGATATCGCCCAGGAAGACAAATGGCGCCCAGCGATGAAAGCCCTGCATTATCGAAAACTGTTTGCGCTTCATGAAGAGGCCCGTCAGGCCGATCTGACCATCTGGCCGGAAACCGCCCTACCCACCATTGATGACAGGGCCTTGCCCATGCTTCGGGAACTGGATATCCGGGCCCAAAAAGATGGACAAGGCCTGATCACGGGCATTCTGGCCAGACGGCAGGACGCCGAATCTGGCAGAGAGAGTATTTACAACAGCATGCTCGGGCTAGGCCTGGCCTCCGGCGAGTACCACAAACAGAAACTGGTGCCGTTCGGCGAATATGTTCCGCTGGAGGACTGGCTGAGGGGGCTGATCGCCTTTTTCGACCTACCGATGTCCGCCCTGGCTCAGGGCCCTGCGGAAGCGGATGGCTTGACGTTCAGAGGCTTCCGACTGTTTCCCTACGTCTGCTACGAAATCGTCTATCCTGCTTTCGTTGCCCGCACGGCAGGAGAGTCAGGCTTCCTGATCACTGTAAGCAACGATACCTGGTTCGGGCGGTCTATCGGCCCGCTGCAGCATTTCGAGATCGCTCGCATGCGAGCCATCGAGAATCGCAAACCCCTGCTGCGAAGCACCAACAATGGTGTGACCGCCATCGTCGATGCATTTGGCAGAGTAGACAGTCGTTTGCCTCAATTCGAATCCGGGGTACTGCATGGTTTGGTGCAACCCAGAGCGGGTAAAACGCCTTACAACCTCTGGCTGGACTGGCCCCTGATGGGTTTGCTCGGGCTCTACTGTGCTCTTCGCGTTACCCGTTGGAAAAAGTCTCCTCCACAGTGATGGCAAGCATCAAGGTACGCCGTTTCTACCAGGCAAATCATCTTGTCACACTGGGTGCAGCGCAATACGCCCGGTAAAGCCACTTCACCCTGGACATAAACCCCTTCCCCATGCGCCAGTTGTTTGTCGAGCCGAACCTGCTCAACCCGGGTTGGATCCGCAATACTGAGCAGGCTTTCCCGTAGGCGCGCCTCCAGCAGATCAAGGTCAAAACGCAACCAGTCACGCAGACCATGACCGCTCTCCTGCATATAACCCAGGAGCTCCGAAATATCACGGCGCAACCATTCCGCCAGCAGACTCGCCTCCTCTTTGGTCAGTCGGGCTGCATCCTGTTCAAACTTCACAGCCTGATCAATTTCCTCCTGAATCTGTTGCCAACTGCGGTCCTCCGCGGCAACCAGTGCTTGTTCCAGTCGTTGAAAAGCACTGGAATAACTCGGTACAACCTGCGGGTTTCTCGTCTCCTTGCTCATTATGCCCCCTTTTTATTTCCTTCAAACGATGCCAATCCCTGCAGTCTAGGATAAAATGCAGGGCTTTATTGAATTCTGACGCAGCTCAATTTCCTATGGAAGCACACTACCACCCGCAAGACATCGAAGCAGAAATCCAGA
>JAUIAZ010000155.1 GCA_030427465.1 Gammaproteobacteria bacterium
CATGCCAGCGAAGCACCCGATATTCCGGAGTGGGCCCGCCAGACCGTGTGGTACCAGATCTTTCCGGATCGCTTCTGTAACGGTGACCCCAGCCTGGATCCCCCCGATGTGCTGCCCTGGCACAGCGAAGAGATCCACTCTTCGTACGTCTATACCGGGGGTGACATAGCCGGTATCCGGCAGAAACTGGATTATCTGGAGACGCTGGGGGTCAACGGGCTCTATTTCTGCCCGATGTTCACGGCGGCAACCAACCATCGCTATGACACGGTGGATTACTTCACCATCGACCCCAAACTCGGCACCAATGAGGACTTCAGACAGCTCGTTCAGGAGGCCCACGAGCGCGGCATGAAGATCATGGTCGATGCGGTTTTCAACCATCTGGGCGACCAGTCACCGCAGTGGCAGGATGTGCTGAAGCACGGACACCAGTCCCGTTATGCGGACTGGTTTCACCTCCACCCCAGCAAGCCGGGGGAGCCGCTGCGTTACGAAACCTTCGGTTGCGTGCCGGAAATGCCCAAACTGAACACTGCCCACCCGGAATGCCGCCAGTTTCTTCTGGACGCGGCGCGCTTCTGGATTGAAGACATGGACTGCGACGCCTGGCGCCTGGATGTCGCTAACGAAGTGGACGCGACCTTCTGGCGGGATTTCCGTCGCGTGGTGAAAACTGCCAAGCCCGACAGCTATATCCTCGGTGAGATCTGGCACAACGCGATGCCCTGGTTGCGCGGTGACCAGTTCGATTCGGTCATGAACTACCCGCTCTACGATGCCATCGTTGATCACCTGATTCTGGGGCGACTGGACCGCGAACAGTTTGTGGCGGCCATCAATCAGTCCCTGATCGCTTATCCCCGTCCGGTGTCTGAAGCCGCCTTCAATCTCCTGGAGTCGCACGATACCTCACGGATCATGGGTCTGGCCGGGGGCGATGAAGCCCGTGTGCGCATGGCCTATGCGCTGCTGTTTTTCTGCCCTGGCTCCCCCTGCATTTTTCAGGGCGGAGAATTTGGCCTGGATGGCCTTAAGGCCCATATGATTGAATGGCACCGTGAAGCCATGCCTTGGGAGCGGCCTGAGCGTCAGAATCGAACCCTCTATCGTTTCCTGCAGCAATTGATCCGTCTGCGTCTGTCCAGCCCGGAGCTGTCCGAAGTGCCCATGTGCTGGCTGGACGGGTTGCCCGATGAGGTTTTTGCTGTGAGCAAAGCCGGCCACATTCTTCTGTGCAACCCCGGTTCGCGCACCCAGGTGCCCAGAAAACGGCTGCCAAAAGGCAGGCTGCTTGATGCACTGAACCAGAGTGAGCTGCCCTCAGGCAAGCCGCTGAAAATGAAAGCAGGCAGTGTTTTGTGGCTGAAGGTCCAGATCACATAAAAAAGTTGCGCTAGCGCCCTGATTCTTTGACCACTTTCCAGGGCTGTACTATACCTTAGGCATAACTCTCATTGTTGTTGTCTTCCCGCTATGCGGGGAAAGTATAGGGGCGCTGAATGTTTGGCTCGCTTTCCATCAAATACAAGATTCTGTTCATACCGATCGTCGGATCGTTGAGCTTTCTCGTCTACCTGTTTGTCGCGGCTGCCGGCTCGCAGGAAACTTCAGCCATTTTGCAGGATACCGAGCAGCGTGGCCTGCCCATCATGAAGATTGCCGAGAAGAATCTCGTCAGTCTCGAGCGCATAAAGGAAGGCCTGTCCAATGCCGTTGCTGCCGGCGATGAGGATATGCTGGCGCAGGTTCAGAACATCTATCATGTGATGCTGGATGACCTAAAAGAAATCGCCAGAAAGGATCCGGAGCTCAAGCCCCAGGTCGACCAGATGTCGAATGCCCTGTCTGACTACTATACGGTTTCATATGATATCTCCAATGGCATGATTACCGGCAACTTCGACATGAGCGCCCTGTCTGAGGCCTCCGGCCAGATGGTGGAAAAGCTCGAAGCCGTGGAGCGCCAACTGAAGGAATTCCGCGATGCCCAGAATGCTTCTTTTGCGACCAAGATCGTGCAGGCCAATGAGCTGGCAGAGCGTCTGATTACCATTGGGGTTACCATGGGCATAATCACCGTGGTCGTTCTGTTTGCCGCAGCAGTTCCCGTGCTGCTGGGTATTCGCAACAACCTGGGCCAAGTCATCGGCTCACTGCAGAACTTTGCCCAGGAAGACGGTGACCTCACCGTACGCCTCAAGAGCAACTCACGCGATGAGATCGGCGACTTGGTGCACTGGTTCAACACCTTCATTGAGAAACTGCAAAGCACCATCAAGCAGGTGGTAGACGTCAGTTCCCCCATGAGCGATCTGGCCGACAAGGTCAGCCACCTCGGTGTCGATACCCGCAAGTCCATCGATTATCAGGATCAGTCGGTCAATAACGCCCGGGAAGCCGTGGCACGCATGAATGAGAGTGTGCGTATCGTGGCCGACAATGCGGAGAATGCCGCCAATGCTGCGCAAGATGCCTTCAACGAGGCCAACAGCGGCCATCGGGTGGTGCAGGAAACGGTTCGCAACATGCAGAGCCTGGCCAGCAAGATCGACGAGGTGGCTCAGGTAATCCGCAAGCTGGAAGAAGACAGCAACCAGGTCAGTACAGTGGTTGATGTAATTCGAAGCATTGCCGAACAGACCAACCTGCTGGCACTGAACGCGGCCATTGAAGCAGCCCGCGCCGGTGAACAGGGGCGTGGTTTTGCGGTGGTGGCGGATGAAGTCCGTACACTCGCCAGTCGCACCCAGCAGTCCACCAAGGAAATTGATGACACGATCCAGAGCCTCCAAGAGGCAGCTGGTCGCGCAACAGCGGTCATGGCGGATGCCATTACACAGACCCAGGCCAGCGTCGACGTGGCAAACAAGGCCGGTGGGTCCCTGCAGTCCATCAACAGTTCGGTGGAAGGCATATCACAGATGAACATGGAGATTGCGTCGTCGACCGAAGAACAACTCAAGGTCGCCGATGCCATCGTCAACGATGTTGAGGATATCCAGCGTCACACCCAGGCCAGTCTGGAAGGGTCGCACACGCTGGAGCGGGTCAGTAATGAACTGGCCGACCTTGCCAAGACACTCAGATCTGTTTCCTCCCAGTTCCGGGTCTGAGTTTTTTCACAACAACAGGGGTACGAGGAATGAGTATCAAAAAAACCGTACTGGGGGCGGCTGTGTGCAGCCTGGGCTTGGCGCCCATGGCACAGGCAGTCGACTTCTCCCAGATATCGATTAACGGATTCGGCAGTGTCGTCGGCGGCATGACACTGGATGACGACGAAACCTACTTTGGCAATGATGACGAACTGGCCTTCCAGAATGAATCGCGTTTTGCCCTGCAGGTCAGTGCCCCGATTGGTGAAAAGTGGTCTGCAACCGCCCAGATACTGGCGCGTGGTGCTGACGACTTCGATCCGAAGTTTGAATGGGCCTATGTCGGTTATCAGGTCAATGACGATCTGAAAATCCTGATGGGGCGCCAGCGCTTCAAACTGTACAAATATTCTGACTACCTGGATGTCGGCTATGCCTACCCCTGGATACGTCCGCCCCAGGGCACTTACTCCCTGCCCTTCAGTTCGGGTGACGGTATCAGCGCGGTTTATACAACCTACACGGGTGACCTGGAAATGACCTTCACCGGTGCAGCGCAGGGTATCAACATTGCTGATTACACCCCAACCGGTAACTCGGCCCTGAACGAAGCGGAACTGAACATCGAACTCAGCTACTTCGTCAGTGGTGATTTCGTTTTCAACGAATTCAACTTTGGCTTCAACGTGGCCTATGTTCCTGAGTTTTCCTTCGATGGCCGCACGGCAAGTGCTGATCTTGCCACACTTTTGGCGGGTCTTGAGGGTGCGGGTGTTCCAGAGAGTGTCATCGATGACATTGAGGTGGTTGAGGATGAAGCCCTGACCTACGGCGTCTACTTTGGTTATGATCCCGGCCCCTTCTTCTTCCTGGCAGAATATGCAGAGTTTGACTACGACCCTGGCATTTTCTCAGATGCTCAGTCATGGTACGTGACCTTCGGTCTGCGGCATCAGAAGTGGACTTTCCACGCCACTTACGGTGAGGATGAGAACGAGCCTAGCTCTGATGCCCAGGATGATATCCCGGCACCGATTGCAGGCGCAGCCCCGGCACTGGTCGCTGGTACGCAAGCCGTACTGGGAACCCAGATAGAGGACAGCACAACCTCTTCGTTCGGCGTTCGCTATGACATCGAAACCGGTATCGCCCTGAAAGGCGATGTCACCCTCTATCAAAACTCTGAAGGAAGCGCTCCAGATGCCAAGACGGTATCTGTTGGTGTGGACTTCGTATTTTAAGGGGGGCGAGATATGAAAATGATTCAGAAACTGTTTGCGCTCGTCCTTTTCAGCTTTGCCACTCTGGCCTGGTCTGAAGTTGCCGTGATTGTTCATCCCAGCAATGGGGACACGCCGGATGCCAAGGAAATCGAACGGATTTTCCTGGGTAAATCCAAGTCCTTCCCGGGTGGTGGCCAGGCGCTGCCGATCAACCAGGCAGAAGGCAGCGATATCCGTAATGCGTTTGATTCCGGTCTGCTGGGTCGCTCCGCCAGCCAGATGAAAGCGTACTGGTCCAAGCTGGTATTCACCGGTAAAGGCACCCCACCCCAGGAAGTCGCCGGTGATGCTGATGTGAAAGCGGTTGTCAGCTCCAACCCCAGCACCATCGGGTACATCGATGCCTCCGCAGTCGATGACAGCGTGAAGGTGGTACACAAGTTCTGAGGGCCTGGCCCTGAAAACACAAAGCCCGCCTTTTCTGGCGGGCTTTTTTTATGGTTCGTGTCAGCTAAAGAGACCGGTATTCCGGCCTCTCTCAGCCAGTCAGTCCTTGAACTTGGGTTCGCGCTTCTGCATCCGCGCAGCCATGGCTTCCTGCAGATCCGCGCTCATCAGCATAGCCGCATTCCAGGTCGCAATGTAGTTAAGGCCGTCTGCCACTGAGTGATCGCGGGTATATTTGATCATTTCCTTGGTACCACGGATAGCCAGAGGCGACTTCGCCGCAATCTGCCGGGCCAGCGTTTCCACACCGTCCTTCAGTGCAGCTTCGTCCGCGAAAACCCGGTTTATCAGACCAATGGTGGCAGCCTCCTCCGAGTCGACCCGGCGGCCGGTATAGGAAAGCTCTCGCATAATGCCATCCGGAATAATATAAGGCAGCCTCTGCAGGGTGCCGACATCCGCCGTCATGCCGATGTCTATTTCCTTGATCTCAAAATAGGCGGAGCTGCTGGCATAACGCATGTCACAAGCGGCTACCATATCAATACCGCCTCCCACACAGGCGCCCTGTATGGCGGCCAGTACCGGCTTGCGACAGTCTTCAATGGCAGTGAGACAGCTCTGCAGGTGCAGAATCAGGTTACGCAGTTTATCCCGTTTTCGGGCCTCGCACTTTTCCGGCGACATCATGACCTGGGAAAAGTCCATCAGATCGATACCGGCACAGAAATGCTTTCCGTTCCCCTCCAGTATCACCACGCGGCAGCTTTCTTCTTTGTCCAGCGCCCGGAAAGCCTGTCCGATTTCATCCCACATACGCATATTCAGCGCATTGGCTTTATCCGGCCGGTCAAGCGATACCGTAGCTACGCCTTCCGACTGTGTCACACTGAGGGTTTCATATTCAGACACGCAGTTTCCTCCTGCTGGTTGTTTCTGGGCTGTCGTCTGCGCAGCATAGTAGCACCCCTAAAGGTGTATGGGCCAGATTCCTGCCTGCACCAAACCGACGCAGACATCGGACGCGGGCCAGCAGCAGAATGCTTCATAGGCCTTCCCGGTTCCGGCATCCTGCGGCAGGACCAGGCGGAAAAGCACTCTGCCCTGCTCTTGCTGTCCGGGCTGAAAACCGACACGTCCCAGCACTCTGGCCAGGGCACTCTGCTCGCATTTGACAAAAGCTTCCTTGAGCGTCCAGATCTGTAGAAAAGCCCGCATTCTTTCAAAATCCGTTTTCAAGGCCTCCAGCTGCACCACTTCCGAGGCGGTGAAGAATCGCCGGGCTACGGAAAGGCAATCCACCGGCCGGGTCTGCTCTATATCTACCCCCAGAGGGTAGCGAGAACAAGCGGCGGCGAGATAATTACGGGAGTGCGACACACTGGGGTAGAGGGCGTGGCCATCGGGATGCCTGAGCGGTCCGAGAGCACCCGATGACAGGCGTGGTATAACAATCTGTCTAAGCTCCGGTTCCGCACCGCCTGCTGCGGTCTCAAGGGCTGCGGACAAGAGCCGTTTCAGGGCCCAGCGCCCTTGCAGGAACTCCTCCCGCCGCGCGCCTGATGACATAGCGGAATACTCCTCATGCTCGGCCGGAGACAGAATATCGTGCGGCGCCAGCGGAGGCAGGGAAGATTTACTGTACCAGGCCAGGCGACCCGCCTGGTGAGCCTGCGGCCGTTCAGCCATCCAGTTCCAGGTACTTCAACAGCTCGCCACGAAATGACGCCTGCACCCCCAGGCGCTTCATCATCCAGTAATGCCCGGCAATCATGCGGTCAATAAACAGAGACTCCACCGGTGGCTGAAAAGAATCCAGGTACTTGAAAACCGTCGAGGCATTGCGTGCAACCTGCTTGTGGATATTGGCTTCGCGAAAGTCATATGGTGTCTGGTCCGCAAAAGGCACAATAAAGATATCACGCCAGAGCGCATAGTAGTCTTCATCTACAGCCGGCTTACCCTCCACACGGGCGCCGAGGTCAATCAGACACTGATCCAGCGCTGTGTAATCTTCCCGCAGGGCGGCAATCAGGGTACGCCGGTAAGCACTGACTATCTCCGGCTTGAGATTCTTTACGCAGCCAAAATCGAACAGAATCACTGTGCCGTCCGGGCGGAAGGCAAAATTCCCGGCGTGCGGATCCCCGTGAATGGCCTGAAAACGAAACAGCTGGTCTGCCATGGTCGTGAAGAGTTTGTGGCCAATCTCATTGACTACCCCCTGCCCGTAGTGCTCGGGCGTTACCTCGCTGATGTGATCGCCCTCGAGATATTCCAGCGTCAGCACGTGCCGGGTGGAATAGGCATCCACCACGGCCGGAATCAGTACCCCGGCATCTGACTCATGAAACGCCCTGAAGCGTTTCAGGTTGGCGGCTTCATGCTCATAATCCAGTTCTTCCGAAAGCCGTTCCTGGATTTCTGCAAACAATTGGTCAGCCGACTCCTTGGGCAGCTTGATCAGGCCACCCAGTTTCAGCGTCATGCGCAGTTGAGCGAGATCTGACTTCAGCGACCGGTCAACGCCGGGATACTGCACTTTGATGACCACTTCCTGCCCGTCACGGGTCCTGGCCCGGTGAACCTGACCGATCGAGGCGGCGGCGAAAGGCTCCTGGTCGAAGCGCTCAAACAACTGATCGGGGGTATCCCCCAGCTCATTCTGGATTTGCCGGGCGATGACCTCGAAGGGCATGGGGGGCGCTTCTTTCTGCAGCGTCTGCAGGGCGCGGGTGAACTCTTCGGGCAGGAAGTCCTGGGTCTGTGAGGCAATCTGCCCCACTTTCATGACGGCCCCCTTGAGCTCTCCGAGCGTAGAGACAATCTGCTCCGCCATCTTGTCATAGCTCTCGGATTTGCGTGCGCGGGCTTTCTCTTCGTCGCTGAAAGCGCCCCGTACTTTATCTGAGGCGTAGCGCGTGGCCACTGAGGCCGTCATGCCAGCCAGTTTGAAGAAACGGCCGGCACGAGTGGCTGGGGGGGCCTTGGCCCGGGGTTTATCTGATGGATTCATGCGCTTCCCTGTTCGTGCAGAA
>JAUIAZ010000156.1 GCA_030427465.1 Gammaproteobacteria bacterium
ATAACCCGGGCCAGTTTTTCAGCTCTCCCAAAAACTGGGGGATGGTGGAGGCATCATGGTTTCCGGGCACCAGTACAGTGGGCTTGCGCAGGCCCGACAGCTGCCTGGCCTCGGGAATCCCGCCAACAATACGGGCCAGATCACCGGTAATCAGCAGGGCGTCATAGTCGGATTCATTGAAGAAACAGGTGTCGGCAGGTGACCACCAGGCATGCACATCCCCGATGGCGGCAATTCGCAGCGTAGGCATAATTCGGTTTCTTGTTCTTTCGTAAAGCGGGTGCCCATCATAGCATTGTACACGGTGCTTTTTTATAATCGGGAAACCTCGAATCGCAGAGGCAAATTCACGCATAAGGAATGCATAATGAAAAACAGGATTCTCATACTCTCCGGTCTGCTCTTGGCCTCACCTCTGGTTCTCGCGAGCGAAGACCCGGAGAAACTCTGCAAGAATGCTGCGGCACTCTACGCCGACGATGACATCGACGGTGCTCTGGAAGAAGCCAAGTGGTGTCTTGAAGCCCTCGAACAGCTGAAGCAGGCGAAACTGGTTGAAGCCTTTCCCGAAACCGTGAAAGGCTGGAAACGGGGCGATGTCAATGCCAACAAGGGCATGGGCATGTCGGTGATTGAAACCCGCTATGAGAAGGATGGCAAAACCATCAATGTGAGTCTGACCGGAGGCATGGAAGGTCTGGGCGCTTTTGCACAGATGGGCCTGGCGGCAGGCGGCAACAAGGTACGCATACAAAGGAAGACGGCTTACGTGATGGGAGGGAGCGACAGTCCTGAACTCATGATGACGCTGGAAGGCGGCAAGCTTCTCAAGCTGGACGGCTACCAGGTGACTGTGGATGACCTGACCGCAGTAGCCAGTGAACTGCCGCTGAAAGCGTTCGAGTAAAGCCAGCCGTTCAGGGTAAACCAGAAAAAGGGGAAGCCTGGCTTCCCCTTTTCGTGTCCGCTGCCGAGGCTTACTGGGCTAGCAGTGACTCAACAATGCTCAGACCAGCCTGCTGATGCGCAAAGGTCGTCGGGTGAATCTCATCCCAGAACAGGAAGCCGGTTGCGGCCGGGAAATCACTGCATTCCGGATTCACGGCACCTGCCTGAGAGAAGACAAACAGGCAGGCGTCGTCCGTGTTGGTGTAGCCGAGCTCATCTGCGGCAGCAATTTGCTGTGACAGGAAACTGAACAGGTCGAATTCGCGGATGTCCAGCCCAGAGGTAGTTTCCAGACGGCTCACACGATTAGCCAGCTTGTGGTTATAGATCACGGAGAGTGTGGTTGTGAAATCCGGGATCAGGCTGACAAGAAACTTCTTGTAGGCAGAATCTGCCAGTGCAGCTGTCTGCGCGGTCACCAGGTCGGTTTCCGGGATGGCGCCGATATCCGGTGCGTTCACAACCAGAATCTGTTGGGCACCCGCCGCGATAAGTTTCTCAATCTGTGCTTTCTGGGAATTGACGGAAGTCTTCACGCTCTCCACGGCGTCGTAGTAGGCACGTGCTCTATCAAAAAAGCGGTTCTGCAGCAGACCCTCAGCGAGAATGGCGCGGGCCGCGCGGATGTCGTTTCCGCCAATCAGCACAACATACAGAGCATCGGCAGGGGCCGCGCCGCCGTTGAGCTGAAGAAAGGCATTTACCTGAGTGGGCAGATTGATGTCTGGCGTGCTTTCATCGCCGTCTTCGTCCACGGTCCGGGCGCCGGCAACAGCAAAGTTGTTACCGATCGGCAAGGCGCCACCGAGCAGGTGATTGGAGTTGGAAATACTCAGGCCAAAGGCTGAAGCTACCACTTCCACCGCTACCGGGCCATTGGTGAAGCGGCCGGGCGTTACGCCATCCTGCAGGACATTTTGCAGGTTTCCGGTGTCAGACAGGCTGTCACCAAAGACATAGATGTTGCTGTAACCGTTGGCCCAGGTCGCCAGGGAGGCGAGCAGGGTAGTGGCCATCAGAATGGCCTTTTGCATCGTTCTGATCATGAGGAAGCTCCGTTTTGCATGTTCTTGTGCGTGCATGCTGTTATTAGATGTTTTGTTTGAAAATCAGCCAGTCGGCCGATGCTGAAGTTACCCAAGGTCGAGTTGTCCGACACGGTCAAAGACGGGCAAAAAGGTCAAAACAGGTCAAAATGGCCGTTCTGAGGCCAGGAAAGTCACGGGGTTGTGAAGTATCTCTCGCTTTGCGACCGCCTTCCGGTCATCGCGCTACAAAATTTTGCACAATGTTACCCATGAAGATTTCTCGGGGTGCAGACACCCCCCCGCAGCGCTTCCGGCAGCGTTTTTTTAAGGGAGCGGATTTTGCTCCGACCCGGTGCACGGTCATCTACCGACTGTGGGTGACCCTGTGCCTGTCACTGGCCTGGCCGCTGGCGGCCGGAGCCATTCCCCAGACTTTTGATTTGCGGGACAAGCCCTGGGGACAGGAGCAGGTCTTTCGTCTTGACGGGGTCTGGGCTTTCTACCCCGGGGAGTGGGTCGATCCTTACAGCACCCCACCAATTGTGCAAACCGGGCAGGATGGAGGTCAGGGCATGAGCGTGCCCGGTTTCTGGAATGAGGTCAGCCCGCAGATCTCCGCCTATGGTATCGGGACCTTGTCTGCCCGGTTGCAGGTTCCCCCGGACCGGGCCCTGTTCCTGCAATTGTCGGATGTGGCCAGTGCCTACCGGTTATACGTCAACGGAGAGCTGCTGGCCGAGGTGGGAAGGACCGCGCGGGATGCGCTGCAAGAGCGCCCCATGTTCCATCCTGTGGTGGTTGCCCTGCCCAAGGGGGAGCGAGAACTCATACTGACCTTGCAGATATCCAACCATATTTACAAGCAGATTGGGGTGCGGCGCAGTATCCAGATCACGGATCAGAGTGGTTTCGCCTATCTGAGGGAAAAGCCACTGCTGTTTGATGTATTCTTCTGTGGCATTCTGCTGACCATCGGTTCCTTTTACCTGATCCGGTTTCTGCGCCGGCGTAACGACCGCGCCTCTCTGTATTTCAGTCTGTTCAGCCTGATGGTGGGCAGTCGGGCCTTGCTGGTCGGTGAGCGTGTGCTGTATCAGTGGGAATGGTTGTCATGGTCCTTGCTGCAACGGGCCGAACACTTTCTTCTGTACCTGGGGCTGGCCGCCTTTGCCGCATATCTCTACGAGTTGCTGGATGGAGGCATGTCTCGCCGCTTTCTGAACTTTCTGTGGTTGAGTGCCGCTCTGCTCACGTTTCTGGTTATTGGTTTGCCGATACACCTGGGTACGCTTACGGTGCTTCCCTTCAAGGGGCTTGTACTGGCCTGTTCCGTTTTTGTGGCGCTCGCCTACTGGCCGCGGTTGCGTGAACGCGGCGCAGGGGTTTTCTGGTTCCTAATCAGCTTCATCATTTTGTTGATCGCCTTGTTGGTCGACCTTTTGTATCCGACCTGGCAGTGGATGGCGCGTCCGATCGTACACTGGGGAATGATCGGGTTTGTTCTGGGGCAGGCGCTGTTCCTGAACCACATCCGTCTCTGGCGCCAGCAGCGCCTGCACGATCATCGAGATGCCCCTTCCGGGTCGGAGGCTGGCGCGGACAGCGATTCTGGAGAAGCACTGGCGGGACTCAGTCGTCGCAAGATTGAGGAACTTGAAAGGCAGGTCAATCTGCTGCGTCAGGATCTTGCCAGGGTCACCCTGAGTCCGGCGCTGGCAGGTGTGGAGAGTGCCTCGGCCGAGGGGGTTGCTGAAGCTTTTCCGGCAGAGCCGGAAAGCGGTGACACTCAAGAGGCGGAGCCGGTTCAGCAGGGCCAGGATAGCGAGCGCCGACTCCGGCTGGTTGAGCTCTTGTGTCAGGCCTTGGGTCTGTGGGAGTTGCACAGCGGCAAAGGAAAGGTCCAGCTGGCTGAAGAAAGCCATTGCTGGCGGGTATATGTAGACGGCAGTACGGTGAAAACCCGCACTTTCGATAAATACCTCAAGTTGCAGACCCTGCCAGGTAAACCCCGCTGGCGGCTGGTTGTCAGAACCGCACAGTTTGTCGTCCAGTCCGGCAATCTGCCTGCTGAAGCCGCAGACCAGTTGCGCCAGCAGTGCGAGCAGGTTGAACGCCTTTACTCCGGCACAGCCCGGTAATTCCTGCACGCTGGGGTAATCCTGAGGCATCAGTCACATTACCACCAGACAGACTCGCGCATAATCTGAGTGTTTTATCGCCCCAGACAAGGAGTCGGGGAGACGGATGACCATAACGAGAAAAGACAATCACAAGGAGACCCTGATGGAATTCAAGGACATCGTACGTGGCAAAGCACCTGTTGAGATGCTTTACCACTGGGAGCAGACACAAGCTAACTCAGTTTATCTACGCCAGCCCATTTCCGACCAATGGTATGAGTATACCTGGGGTGAAGTGGCTGACCGGGTGCGTCGCCTGGTAACCGCACTCAAAGGCATGGGCCTTAAGAAGGGCGATAAAGTCGCCATTATTTCCAAGAACTGTTACGAGTGGATCATTGCGGACCTCGCCCTGCAGATGGGCGGTTTCGTGAGCGTACCTCTGTACTTTGATCAGACGCCGGATTCTTTCCGCTACATCCTCGAGCATTCAGAGTCCAAAGCCCTGTTTGTTGGTAAGCTGGACAAGGCAGTCTGGTCACGTCTGCGTACCGCTGTGCCAGAAGGCATGACCAGGATCGGCTTCGGATTCTACGGCGAAGACGCTGATTTCCATAAGGAAGGTGAAGTCGATGTGTTCATGAAGGACCTCATCGAAAAGAGCGCGCCGTTCCAGGAAAACCCGGTGCCTGCAGACGACGATGTCTGGACCATCGTTTACACCTCAGGTACCACCGGCTACCCGAAAGGTGCTGTCCATTGCTACAGAACCCCTCGCCATGTTGCCGTTCGTGCTCTGGAAGTATTTGGTCTGAATGGCCAGGATAAACTGTTCTCCTTCCTGCCACTGGCTCACGTGGCTGAACGACTGCTGGTTGAAACCACCAGTCTGTATGGCGGTATGGTGATCAGCTTCGCGCAGTCCATCGACAGCTTCCAGCGGGACCTGTTGTCTGTGCAGCCAACGGTATTCTTCTCCGTGCCCCGTCTGTGGAAGAAGTTCCAGGGCGGAATCCTCGAGAAAGTTCCCCAGGAAAAACTCGACAAACTGCTGCGTATTCCTGTGCTCAACTGGTTTATCAAGCGCAAATTACGGAAGGCGTTGGGTCTTTCCCGCGCGCGCCTCGTGATTTCCGGTGCGGCTCCGATCTCTCCTGCTCTACTGGCCTGGTACAAGACGCTCAACATCGAGATCCTGGAAGGCTATGGCATGACCGAGAACTTCGCCTATGGCTTTATTGGCCGTCCTGGCCGCAACAAGCCAGGCACTGTTGGTCAGGCCATGCCAGACAGCGGCTTCAAGCTGAGTGATGAAGGCGAAGTGCTGTTCAAGAGCCCGACCCTGATGATGGGTTACTACAAGGATGAAGAGAAAACCCGTGAAGCGCTGACTGCCGATGGCTACTATCGTTCAGGTGACCTCGCTGAAATTGACAGCGAAGGCTATCTGAAAATCACGGGCCGCGTGAAAGAGATCTTCAAGACCGAGAAGGGTGAGTATGTTGCACCGGCCCCGGTAGAAGCCAAACTGGCTGCACTGAAAGATCTGGAGCAGATCTGTCTGGGTGGTGCCGGCTTCAACCAGCCGATTGTGGTGGTTACCTTGAGTGAGCAGGCCCAGTCTGTTCCTCGTGAGGAAATGCGTCAGCGCATTGCTGAGCATGTCAAGGCAACCAATCCGGTGCTGCTCAACCATGAAAAAGTAGGCGGTGTTGTTGTGTCTGTTGGTGACTGGACGCCAGATGGTGACCTTGTGACTCCGACCCTCAAAGTCAAGCGCAACAAAGTGGAAGAGCGCTTCCTCCCCCATATGAAGCATATTGCGAGTCAGGGTTTCCAGGTCATCTGGGAAGACGAAATCAAGGCAGAAGCTGCAGCCAGGCAGTCTGCAGCGGTTCCGGCCTGATGGGGCCCCACCGAGGCTAAACAAGAGGCCCCGCTGAGTCGGGGCTTTTTTGTGCGTTACCGGCACGACCATGATCGCCGGTCCCAATTCCCTTCAGCATATCATTGCAGGGTAGGCTATATTTTGATCAGTTGGGGTGGGCTGGTAGTGGCCAGTGACCCAGCCCTGCCTTTCGAGCGCAAAGAGGGAAGGGTCCAGAAATGAATAAAGGCCTTGTTTCGTTTGTTGTCCTGATCATAGTGGTCGCGCTGACCTATGTTGTTTTGGGACCAGCACCGGGACCGGCACCGGTAGCTGAACCCGCCGGAACGACAGAGCTGCCTGCCCAGGAGCCGGAAGCAGCCCCGGAGATGCCCGGGGATAAATCCTCCCAGGATTCAGACAAGCCAGAGGCTGAACCGCTGTTATGGGGGGCATCGTCCTGTGAAGCGCTGAAAAACGAGTGCGACCGCTCACGGTTGGCCTATGACACGGCTCGCTCGGAAACACGGCGCCTGGAACGTGAACTGGACGACATCATCCGCGACGAACCGTGGCTCATTGATGAAGCTACCTGGCGGGAAGAGCAGGCTGGTCGGGAGGACAGGCAGGCTGCCATCGAAAGGCGGCAGGCGGCGGATTATCGCGAACTGGCTGAATCTGCAGAAGAGATGGCTGCGAAAAATCGTGAGCGAGACCAGCGCTACCCTGGCAAGGGTTGGGATGACCGGGCAAGGGAAGATGAGCGGCGAGCTGAAGAACGACTTCGTAAGGCGGAAGAACTGGAACGCCGGGCTGAAAAAAGTGAAGAACGGGCCAGGGAACTGCGCCGGGAAGCAGAGCGTTTACGGGCGCGGAAGGTCGCGCTGAAAGAAGCGCTAAGCCAGGCAAGATCCGCTGAAGAGCAGGCGAGAATTGCCTGGGAGCGTTGCCAGGAAGCACTTGAGGAGCGCTGCCCTGAAGTACCTGAAGAAGTCCGGCTTACTCCTCCTGACGAACCCTTGCCGATAGCCAACATCGGTCCGGATTCATACATCTGTGGGCCGGATGTCAGCGGAAAAGTTGTCGATGTGATCCGTCAGATGATCAAAGACTATCGAGCTGCGACAGCGGATGAGCAGGCAGCCGCCTGCGATGCGCTTTTTGATACAGATACAGCCGAGTATGCCTGGGATATCGTCGAACTGTCGCCCGGCATATTGCCTGATTTTGATAACCCGAACAGTCTGGGGTGGTTCGAAAGGTCTTCTCCGAATTGTGCCATTCCCCGGCATTATCCCTGTGGCCCGACAGTCACCTTCCTGGGGCAGTGCATCCACAGCCAGGTCGTGAATTACACCCAATGGGGGGCGATGGCTGAATTGTGCGAGCGCCGCACGGATGCGGCCATTGCACACTGGCTGCGAGCCACCTGGAGTGCGTCATGGCTGGATGGTGAATTCAAGACGGCCCATTACCAGGGGCAGAAAGTAATGACCGGCGTCGGGATGCAGATTGCCTACACCGTGGAAGCTGCCGAGAATGACCCGGATTTTGCGGCAGATCCACAACGCTATACCGATGAATACAAGAAGCAGTATGTCACCGAGGTCGCAAAGCTCCGGCTTGAATCTGAAATGAAGGAACACCCTGGATTCAGCCAACGTAACGAGGCGCAGTGTCAGCTCCCCTGTACCCTGAATGCGCAAGAGCAAAGGCTACTGGATGTGCGGCGCTGGAGTTACACCTGGTATGGCATCACCGATCCCCTGCCTGCACGCTGAGCCTGCAGGCTAGGGTTCGGGTTCGGG
>JAUIAZ010000531.1 GCA_030427465.1 Gammaproteobacteria bacterium
TTCAGGAACCGGTGCAGGCGATCTTCGGTGTCTGAACCGGCAGGAACCCGGATCAGGTTCTGCAGCGGGCTGCCAATGACTTCGGACGCCGGCAAGCCCAGCAATTGGCAGACACGCTCGTTGGTCAGATGTACCCGCAGCGATTCATCCACCATCAGAAGGCCACCCGGTGCGGCTTTCAGGGCAAGTTCCAGCAGCACATCCCGTTCGTGCAGCGCTTCCAGTTCCAGGCGCTGGCGGCGCTCCTCCGCAACGCGGGCCTGTTCGCGCGCCATATCTTCGGGGCCAGGCAGAGCCAGGGCTTTAGGTATCAACCGGTAAAAGATAATGGCTGTGATCACCGAAACCAGGCCAGTTGCCGCTTTTAGCAGGCCGTGTGCAAAGTAGACCGGGTCCCATATGTTGACCACAGAAAAAAGGTGGGTAACACCACAAAGCAGGATGAACGCTGAGAAAAGATGGAAAATGCCAGTGAACCGCAGGTCCTTCCGCATTCTGACAAAATAGTAGATCAGAAAAGGAATCGAGAAGTAGGCGGCTGCGATAAGGCCGTCTGAAACAACGTTCAACCAGACAACCTCGGGTTGCCACAGCAGGCAGTAACCATGCGGGGTATAGGTTTGTTGTGTAAGTTCTGCAAGAGTGGACATACGGACGCTCGTTAATTAACGATGTCCTCTCAGGATAGTCCAAGTCGCCGAAGCCAGACTGTGCCGGCGCATCAAATTGTGAGTCGTTAAAAGGAGCAGGAGCAGAATCAGGAAAAATGCGACTGCAGGGTATCTATCCAGAGACGGGCGCGTTCAGGGGCGTTGTCACGATACAGCGCAGCCTGTCGCCCGACTTCCGATCTGAATTTGATGATGTCTTCTTCAAGAGCGCTGCCGTCAAGATTATCCACCGACACTTCGAATGGCAGACAGGCTGCCTCACAAAAGAGCGCCTCCAGAGCCTGCGGCCTGACTTCGACCTGAAAAAAGGCTGCCTGCTGCCGAGCATCGCGGCCATCGGCTTCATACCAGTAACCGAAGTCCGGAAGTTCCCGTCGTTGCGGGCCAGCGATGCACCAGTGGGCAATTTCATGCAGTGCGCTGCGCACATAGTCCAGGCGGTAGAATAGCTGGTGCGGTCGCCCCGGCTCTGGGGCGGGGGCGTAGAACGGTTCGTCAGCGCCCCCGATGAGCCGGGTGTTGAAGCGGGAGAGGAAGCACTGCGCGAACAGTGCTTCCAACTCGCGGCCGGAACAGTCAGCCATCAGTGCCGGGTCACGAATTGCGGCGACGTCGGGCAGGCTTCTTCTTCATCACCTGCCTTTCCAGATCATCGAGTGCCTCACCACTGTATACCGCCAGATTCTGCATGCTTGGCAAAGTGTCACGGCAACCGGTGTAGCCGAAGTTGAGTGAGCCGGCATAGCTCAGGCAGGTGATATTCAGTGCTCCACCATGAGCAATCAGGGACACCGGGTACATGGCTTCAAGCCGGGCGCCGTTGAAGTACAGAGGATGGTCCGGACCTGGCACATTCGAGATCGTGATGTTGAAGGCAGGTCTCATGCGTCCACCCAGATCGGTC
>JAUIAZ010000157.1 GCA_030427465.1 Gammaproteobacteria bacterium
GAATGTCTTCCCAGACAGAGTCGGCCAGCCCGCCGGTGCGTCGTACAATCGGCAAGGTACCGTATTTCAGGGCATAGAGCTGGGTCAGGCCACAAGGCTCAAAACGCGAGGGCACCAGCAGAAAATCAGCGGCCGCTTCAATCTGGTGTGCCAGGGCTTCGTTATAGCCGAAATTGACAGAGGCCTGACCAGGAAAGCGGTCCGCCAGATCGTAATAAGCCTTCTCCAGGCCCTTGTCGCCTGAGCCCAGCAGCACCAACTGTCCGCCCCGTTCCAGAAACTCCGGCATGACCTGCAGCACCAGATCCAGCCCTTTCTGTTCGCTGAGGCGGCTGACTACGCCGAACAGAGGCGCGTGTGGTTCTGATCTCAGCCCCAGCTTCTGCTGCAGGCTGTGTTTATTCTGATCTTTGCCACTCAGATCCCTGGCGTTGAAGGGCTGGTCGAGATACTCATCATGGGAAGGATTCCAGATGCTGTAGTCCACGCCATTGAGGATGCCGCTGAGTTTGTGGCGCTGATCCCGCATCAGGGAGTCGAGCCCGCAGCCAAAGGCCGGCGTCTGGATCTCCCGGGCATAGGTGGGGCTCACGGTCGTAATGGCCTGGCTGTAAACGATACCGGATTTGAGCATGGAGTAGTTGTGGTAGTACTCCAGGCCGTGCATGACAAACAGGCTTTCCGGCAGACCGACTTCGAGGTACTGGTCGTGACTGAATGATCCGGTGAACAGCATGTTGTGAATCGTGAAAACAACCGGTGGATGTCGTTGGTTCCAGGCCTTTAGGTAAGCCGGCAGAAGTCCGGTCTGCCAGTCATGGGCATGCACAATATCCGGCTGCCAGCCGAGCAGGTGACCGTACTGGGCAACTACCGCACCAGCCCAAGACAGGGCGGCGAAGCGGCGATGGTTGTCTGCATGATCGTGACCATCGGCATTCAGGTAAGGGCCACCCTGCCGGTGAAAGAGATTGGGGCAATCAAGAAGCCAGTATTCCACGTCACTGCCGGGCAGATGTCCGGTCAGAAGACGCATCTCTCCGTACCCGAAGGGATTACCCAGTGTTGCGCCTTCACGAAGCTCTTCCAGCAGGTGTTGCACGCCCTCGTAGGCAGGCAGCAGCACCTTGAGGTCATGACGCTGGGAAAGTGCAGCGGGCAGCGCGCCGGCGACGTCGGCCAGTCCCCCGGTTTTGACGAGGGGATAGACTTCTGAAGAGACAAACAGAATATTCATCGGAAACCTTGTTTTCAGCCATCAGGGCAAAGAGCCCACACACAAACCGCTTATTATTATGCGCGAACATGACAGTTTTTCGTGTCCTGGCCGAAGAGATTAGCAAATAGTGACGCCAGTTTATTGTCAGGCATCAAGATTCTGGCAAATTGTCGTTGACAGGGCCGCTGTGCCATAACGATAGGCTGAACGGGGGAACCCGGGTGGTGCCAGAAAACTCATCCGGCTGGCAGGGTTTGTCGATACTGCTGATCAGGCAATACCAGTCCGGTCCCGGTCTGCCGCCGCCACGTTCCGGGTCGGGTGTCGGGGCTTCCAGTTCGGGCAGTGAGGGCCAGTGAAAATCAACTGGTTCCTGGCTGCCATTAAGCAGAACCATCCACCGGTGAGAGTCCGGTTTATAGTTTCCGGCATCCATCAGCAGCAGGGCAATGAAGTGCAGGTCTGGGTCGCGCCAGCGCCCGGCGCTCATGGTTTTTCCGTTGTCATCCAGCCAGTGATGCTGGTGAGATCCGCTGTGAGAGAAATAGGCTTCATCCTCCAGGTTCAGCATGTTGATCGAACCAAAGCGGTAACGCAGGTTCAGCGCCCGTTTGAAGAAGCTGAAAAACTGCTGCTTGTGGTCATCCAGCGGCGACCAGTCCAGCCAGCTCAGGGGAGTGTCCTGGCAATAGGCATTGTTGTTCCCATGCTGGGTACGGCTTCGCTCATCACCCGCGACAAAATGTGGCGTCCCCCGTGACAACAGCAGTGTGCCGATCAGATTGCGTTTGTGCTGCAGGCGTCTGGCGAGGATATCGGGATCATCCGCCGGCCCTTCCTCTCCGTGGTTTGTGCTCAGGTTATGAGCATGCCCGTCACGGCCTTCTTCGCCATTGGCTTCATTGTGCCGGCGCCGGTAGGAGACCAGGTCTTCCAGCGTAAAGCCATCGTGGTAAGTGACCGGATTGATGCTGGCCGTCATGGGGCGCAAATCCTTGCGGAATACATCCCGGGACCCCATCAGCCGGGTGGCCAGTTCGGCAACCCCGACCGGGTCTCCCCGCCAGAATGCCCGGACGGCATCCCGGAAGCGATCATTGGTCTCCAGCCAGTTTGGGGGAAAGGAGCCCAGTTGGTAACCATCCGGGCCAATGTCCCAGGGTTCTGCAATCAGCAGTGCATGCTGCAGAGTCGGGTCCTGAGCTATGGCAGACAGGAATTTGCTCTGGCCGTCACAGAACACGTTGTCATGCAGGGGTTTTTCCCGGGTCAGACTGGCGGCCAGGTCAAAGCGGAACCCGTCCAGCTGCATGTCCTCATACCAATAGCGCAGACTGTCCATCACCAGTCTCAGAACCGCAGGCTCCTCTATCTTCAGGCTGTTGCCGCAACCGCTGTAATTGAGCAGGTGGCCATTGCTGTCACGCCGGTAATAAAGTGCATCGTCAAGGCCGCGGAAGCTGATCACGCCATCAGTGTCCGCTCCTTCCGCTGTGTGGTTATAGACCACATCCAGAATGACTTCGATGCCGGCCTTGTGCAGCGCCCTGACCATCATCCGGAACTCCCTGACCGGGTCTTCGACGGCATAGCGCCAGTCTGGCGTGAAGAACTGGTAGGGGTTGTAACCCCAGTAATTGCTCAACCCCTGATCTTGCAGGCGTGGCTCAGTCATGAAGCTCATGCAGGGCATCAACTGGACGGTGGTGATTCTCAGCGACTTCAGATATTGAATGACGGCGGGTTCGCACAGGCCCAGGTATTTGCCTCGAAGATGAGCCGGAACCTCAGGATGCAGCTGAGTGAACCCTTTGACATGCAGTTCGTAGATAACCCGCTTAAGCGCGTTGATTCGTGGCTTACGGGTACCTTCCCAGTCAAAGTCATCCGGACCCGGCACCAGGGCTTTGGGAATGAAGGCCGCGGTGTCTTCGGACTCATTGCCGCTCTGGTGCAAAGCGATGCTCCAGTTGAGGACACGATCCAGGTGACGGGCATAGGGGTCGACCAGCAGTTTCCCGATACCTGCATGCGGATGAACACCGGAGTGTCCTTTTTCAGCCTGAACCCGGAAGCCATAGCGTTGGCCGGCTTTCACATTCTCCACCCAGACAAACCAGAGCATGCCGATCCGGTGGGTCAGTTCGACGCGCCGGGTTTCCAGGTCATTTTCATCAAAAAGGCAGACCCAGATGCGGGTTGCACGGCGACTCTCTACCGCAAAAGTGCAGCCGCCATCTTCCGCAGTAGCTCCGGGAGCAGGGGGGTGAAAATGCGGCTGAGGTTTTCGGGTCATGGGATGGCCTGTTCAGGTTAGGGCTTGGGTTTCAGGATCATGGCTGACAGAGGCGGTACCTCCAGACAAAGGGAGGCAGGTTGACCATGCATACCCGTTTGCCTTGCCCGGTGAACCTGGTTGGAGCTGAAGCCGCTACCCCCGTAGGCGGTGTCATCGGAATTCAGCAAGACCTCATAATCAGTGACCAGCGGCACACCGACTTCGTAGGGGCTTCTTGGCATTGGCGTCAGGTTGATCAGAACCAGCAGGTGATTTTCCGGCGTTTCCCCGAAGCGCAGGTAAGCCAGAATGCTGTTGCCTGCGTCATCCACGACCAGCCACCGGAAGCCGTCCTCTTCAAAGTCTTTCTGCCAGAGCGCCGTTTGCCGGCGATAACAATGGTTCAGATCCCGGACCCAGCTTTGTTGCCCCCGGTTCAGGGAATTTTCAAGCAGGTGCCAGTCGAGCGACTGTTCGTGATTCCATTCGCGATATTGTCCGATATCCTGGCCCATGAAACTGAGTTTTTTGCCTGGATGCGTCATCTGATAGGCGGTCAAAGCGCGCAGGTTGGCGAATCGTTGCCAGTCATCGCCCGGCATTTTTTCCACCAGGGAACGCTTGCCATGCACCACCTCGTCGTGGGAAATCGCCAGCACAAAATGTTCAGAGTGCGCATACATCATGCCGAAGGTCAGTTCCTGATGGTGATGACTTCTATAGATATGATCTCGCTGCATGTATCTCAGCGTGTCGTTCATCCAGCCCATGTTCCACTTGAAGCCGAACCCGAGACCGCCGGTAAAGGTGGGCTTGGATACTCCGGAGTAGGCAGTGGATTCCTCGGCAATCATCAGGGTAGACGGACGATTGAGGTATATCGTTTCATTCAGGCGTTTGATAAAGGCAATGGCTTCGAGATTGTGATTGCCGCCGTTGACGTTGGGAACCCATTCACCGTCCTTGCGTGAGTAATCGAGATACAGCATGGAAGCGACGGCATCGACCCGCAGGCCGTCAATATGGAAGACTTCCAGCCAGTAAAGCGCATTGCCGATTAGAAAGTCTGCCACTGTCTCGCGACCATAGTCGTAAATCAGGGAGTTCCAGTCCGGGTGCCAGCCCTTCCGGGGGTCTTCATATTCATACAGCGTGGTGCCATCGAAATTGGCCAGACCATGGGCATCGGTCGGAAAGTGAGCGGGCACCCAGTCCATAAGCACACCGATACCTGCCTGGTGGCAGCGGTCGACCAGATACTTGAAATCGTCCGGCGTTCCGTAGCGGCTGGTCGCAGCAAACAGCCCGACGGGCTGATACCCCCATGAGCCAGTAAAGGGATGTTCGCTCAGCGGCATGAACTCGATGTGGGTGTAGCCCATATCCGTGATGTAGGGAATCAGTTCATCCGCCAGTTCCCGATAGCTGAGAGGCTTGCCGTCGCGGAAGCGCCAGGAACCGGCGTGCAGCTCATAGATATTCAGCGCCTGCTTCAGGGGGTCGCCAGCCTGGCGAGTCTGCCACTCCTGATCCTGCCACTGATAATGGTCATGCTCATAGATCCGGCTGGCAAATGAGGGATGCTGATCTATCTGGTAAGCATAGGGATCCGTCTTGTGTGGCAAGAGATCACCCGTGCGGCTGTGCAACTCAAATTTGTAGGCCTGCCCCGGTTTCGCATCCGGGATAAACAGACGCCAGATGCCGTCACCGGCAGGTTGCATGGGATGCGCCGCTCCGTTCCACCAGTTGAAATCCCCGATGACGGAAACATTGCGCGCATTTGGTGCATAAACCGCAAAACGGGTGCCGGACACGGGTTGCCCGTGATAGTCAAAAGAGCGGTAGTGCGATCCAAGGTTCTGGTGCTGGTGCACACTGTCACAGGGCGTATCAGTAAACGCAATTTCTCCCAGTAGATAGGGTGAAAGACAGATCTGCTCCGTTTCCGGGTAAGTGACCCTGAAGCGACACAGGAAGGGGTGAGCCTTGACCTGATCGAGCACCCGTTCAAACAGACCGCTTTCATCTGTCCGCGTCATTTCCCCGACTTCCAGGTCTTCATTCCAGTCCAGACAAGCAACTTTCACGGCGCCCGGGAACCAGACCGTCAGCTGGTGCCTGCCGTCGTTGCCCAGGGGGTGACAGCCCAGATGATCAAGAGGACGGCTCTGTGCAGCTGAGCGCAGCGAGTCTGCAAGACGATGGGAGGCTTCCCGTTGTTTGCGTTCCGGTTTGGCGTTAGTCTGATTCGGCATACTTTGCAGTTTCCAGAAGTCTTTTTGTCATGGCTTTCGGGCATTATAACCTGCCGGCTCATGCGGTGCTCCTCCCATCAGTTACACGGAGGGGAGGAATGGACTGTGTGAAGCCTAACAATTTCAGCTGCCCACAGGGATGAAACAATGAAAAAAGGTGAAAACACCAGCCTGTCGTCACAAGCCCGTGATCTGTTGGAGGATATCCACAGAAATATCCGGACGGAGTATGGCAGTGAGCCGGAACCTCCGAGGCGGGAACTATACTATGGCGGTTTGGCCAGAGCCATCCGTGACCGCCTGATTGAACGCTGGTTGCAGTCCCAGAGACACTACTATCGCGATCCGGTGAGACGGGTTTATTACCTGTCAATGGAGTTTTTGCCCGGACGCTTCATGCAGAACTACATCACCAACCTGCAACTCGACGATGTGGTCGAGGAGGCCCTGGACGGTCTTTACACTCTGGAAGAGCTGGAGAGTGAGGAAATGGATGCTGGTCTCGGAAATGGGGGGCTGGGGCGACTGGCCTCTTGTTTCCTGGACTCCATGGCGACCCTGAATATCCCCGGTTATGGTTACGGTATTCGCTATGACTATGGTGTTTTCTACCAGACCATAGAAAACGGTTGGCAGGTAGAGCATGCGGATAACTGGATCCGCTACGGAAACCCCTGGGATTTCAAACGGCCACACATTCAGGTGGAGGTTAACTTCTATGGCCGCAGCGAGGCGTACAAGGATGTAAACGGGCGTTTACGTCACCGTTGGGTGGATACAGAAACGGTCAAGGCCTTGCCATACGATACGCTGATCCCCGGCTATGATACCCGCAATGTCAGCAGTATGCGCCTGTGGACCGCAGTGTCTAATGAGGATTTCAACCTGTTCCAGTTTAACGCCGGCGATTACACCGGCGCCATGGATGCCAAGGTGCGTTCTGAAAATATTTCCAAAGTACTGTATCCCAGCGATGAAAAATATGAGGGCCGGGTACTGCGCCTGAAACAGCAATATTTCCTCGTCGCCGCGACACTGCGGGATATTATCCGCCGCTTTCAGCGTCACCTCGACGATCTGTCCAGAATGCCCGAACGGGTGGCCATTCAGTTGAATGATACCCATCCGACCATTGCCATCCCGGAAATGATGCGTATTTTGCTGGATGAACAGGGTTGGGAATGGGAGAAAGCCTGGAGCCTGTGCCATGAACTGTTTGCCTATACCAACCATACTGTGCTGCCGGAGGCGCTGGAGACCTGGCCCGTGGATTTGTTGAAGCAACTGCTGCCACGTCACCTGGAAATTATCTATGAGATCAATCGCCGTTTCCTGGAAGAAGTGGCGCAGGCTTACCCGGGCCAGGAAGAAAAGCTGAGCAGCCTGTCCATTATTGAAGAAGGGTACCCCAAGAAAATCCGTATGGCGCACCTGGCAATTGTAGGAAGCCACAGCATCAACGGGGTGGCGGCCCTTCACAGTGAAATATTGAGGCAAGAGGTGTTTCCGCATTTCCAGCAGATGTATCCCGACCGTTTTCATAATGTCACCAACGGGGTTACGCCACGTCGCTGGCTTTTGCAGTGCAACCCCGGACTTTCCGAGCTGATCAGCAAGCACATTGGTGATGGATGGATTACTAATCTGGAGGAACTGGAAAAACTGCGTCCCCTGGCAAGCGACATCCAGTTCCAGTCAGAGTGGGCGGCTGTCAAGCGCGCCAACAAGGAACGGCTGATCCGCTATGTTGATCGCAAGGTCGGTGTTGTTCTCGACCCTGACTCTCTGTTCGATGTGCACATCAAGCGCATCCATGAATACAAACGGCAACTGCTGAATCTGCTTCATGTCATTACTTTGTATCTGCGACTGAAAAAAGATCCGGACTCTGTCAGGGTGCCACGTTCGGTTATCATTGCAGGTAAGGCGGCACCGGCCTACCACCACGCGAAACTGATCATCAAACTGGCGAACTCGGTAGCAGAAAAAATCAA
>JAUIAZ010000158.1 GCA_030427465.1 Gammaproteobacteria bacterium
TATTTGGGGAAGCCTTGGGTACTCACGCCGTCTTTCTCCAGCGCGAAGTCACCGCGCTGGTTGTGCGCTGGGTTGGGCACGAGCACGAGATGCCCTCTTCGGTCACCCAGCCTGGTCGCGCGTTCTGTCAGTGCGTGAAACGGAAAATCAGTCCATATATCCCCGTTCACTACCAGGAAGGGCTCGTCGTCCGTCAGATGCAGTAGGGGCAGGGCCTGGCGAATCCCGCCTGCGGTTTCCAGTGGTTCCTGCTCACGGGAATAACGAATGCTCACACCCAGCTCGGTGCCATCTTTCAAGGCCTCTTCCAGGCGATCACCCAGCCAGGCATGATTGATCACCAGCTCGGTGATGCCAGCTTGTTTGAGGTCGTGGATGATGTGCCCGATCAGGCTATTGTTTCCGGCTTTGAGCAAGGGCTTGGGCGTGTGGTCCGTCAAGGGCCGCATGCGGGTACCGAGACCGGCTGCCAGAATGAGGGCTTTCATGACCCCTCCTGTTTCTGAGCATCGTTCTGAGTGGCTTTTTGGTCCAGGGCTGGACGCAATTCATTCCTCAGAAATTGAAGCAGATGCGGGTACCCGTTCATCTGGCCCAGAGCCTCTATCAGGTAGTCCACCGTATTGGGAATATCTGGCAGGTAGCCAGCCTTCCCATCTCGCAGCCATAGGCGGGCGAAAATGCCTGCCGCTTTCAGATGTCGCTGCATGCCCATGGTGCTGAAGTCGGTCATCAGCGTTTGCCAATCGGGCCGGGCAGATTCTGGCAGTCGCTGCCAGTAGCGCTGCATCAGTGACTCCTGTTGACCGGTTGTCAGGCGTACATAGCAATCTTTCAGCAGAGAGACGAGATCGTAGGTGTAGGGGCCCTGAACCGCATCCTGAAAATCAATGATCCCGGGAGAGCCAGCGCCAACCACCATCAGGTTGCGGCTGTGATAGTCTCTGTGCACCGCGACACGGGGCTGGGCCAGCGCCGTTTCTATAAGATATTCCGTCAGGCTTTCGAAGTCCGATTGTGCGTCGGGAGACAGGCTCAGCTGCAGATAACGGGTAATCAGCCAATCCGGAAACAGGGCAATTTCCCGGCGCAACAGCGCCTCATCGTAGGGTGGCAAAGCGTCTCCGTTGATCGACTGCTGCATGTCCACCAGTGCGTCAATACAGGCCGGATAAAGAGACTCTGCGTCTGCCTCGTTCAAAGCCAGGTATAGCGTTTTATCGCCAAAGTCTTCCAGTAACAGGAAGCCCTTATCCAGGTCAGCTGCCACTACTTCGGGAACCCGCACCCCCATCGCGCGCCATTGCCTGGCAATCGTCAGAAAAGGGCCACAGTCTTCGTGCGAGGGTGGTGCATCCATCAGGATCAGGGAGCCGGCAGGGTCGACGGCTCTGAAATAGCGTCTGAAGCTGGCATCTCCGGCCAGCAGGCTGAGCGTCATCGGGCGTTCAGGCTGTATCTGGGACAGCCAGAGTGTCGCCTCGGACAGGCGCTGATCAGGGAGTGTCATGGTGTTCAGGATTTCGTGCGGTTGATGAAAGCTTCCAGTTGCCGGGCATGGGCCTGAGCGTCGCGATAGCCTAGCTGAATCAGTTCTTTCAGGAAAGGCCCCTCAAACAGCAGGTAACTTGCCATACTGGCACCGCCCTCGGCGTTGGGCTTGTTTTGACCGAGGAACTGTCTGACGGGGCGGGGCAGTTCTGCAACATGCCGTGCCGCAATCTCATCAATCGGTTCGCTGGGTGAGATGACCAGCATCTCGATCGGTCGCAGACTGATGTTATTGCTCACCAAGGTTTCTTCCGGGATCAGTTTCAGCAGGTCGTTGATGAGAAGGGCTTTGTCCAGGTCGTTTTCAACCACATCAATAAAAGCTCCGTTGAGCAGATGCTCCATGATCTGCGGAAGCTTCGGAAAGGTCACCGCCGGCTTGCGTGCGGTGGTGCAGACCCGATTGGCGCTGACGCCGATCACCAGAATACGGTCCGAACCCAGGTGGACCGCGGGGCTCAGGGGGGCCATGTTGCGTACCACGCCATCGCCGAAATATTCCCGGTTGATCTTAACCGGTGGAAATATAGTAGGAATGGCGCTGGAAGCCAGCAGGTGATCGATGGTCAGTTTGGTTGGCACACCCACCCGTTGGCCCAGATGCCAGCCCGCTACGTTTTCCTTGGCCTGGAAGAAGCTGACACTCTGGCCGCTCTTGTAACCGCAGGCTGTGACACAGACGGCATGAATGTCGCTGTGCTGGATATTATAACTGAGCCTGGGTAAATCCATGTGGCGCGCAAGAAACTGGCCCAGCGGACTGCTGTCGAGCATCGAGGCCGGTATTTCGTTGTCCTCACCGCTCAGGAAAGCCTTCAGGAAATGCCCCATGCGCTTGGCCATACCCCAGTAGTCGGAACGATAGACATCTGGTGTTCTCAGGCTACCCCAGAGGTTTTCGAGCTTTTCTACACTGTGGCGGAAGATATCGCCGCTGCAGCCCAGGCCGACCGCATTGATGGCGCCGGCAGACGTGCCGCAGATAACCGGAAACGGATAGTGCAGATCTGGCAACAGGTCTGAAATCGCTTTCAGCACACCCACCTGGTAGGCTCCGCGGGCGCCCCCGCCTGTCATGACAAGACCGGTATGGTCCATAGTTTTGCCTCTGCCCCTTGGCATCGCTTATTATGAATAGTCTAGACAGCCACGGGCACCTTGTCTGCCCGGCGAGCGTCCGAATAATAATGCGGGCACCGATGTAGCGCACGAGAGTTTCCTGAATCTTGGAAAAGAAACAACCAGACAGACAACCCGCCAGACTTCGTGCAGGCCGCCCAATCTCCTTGAACACGCTCCGTGTGTCCCTGAGTGTCTGGGTCCTGCCTTTCTGCGCTTCCGGCATGGACGATCAGGCCGCAGCGACCATCGCCGCGCAGGACTGGGTGCCCCGGGAGGAACTACCTGAAGCCATTGCGGATACCCTTCCCGGGTATTGTCATGGAGCCTATGTGCCGTTCCGGGATGACCCGGCAGCAGAAACCAGCCTGTCCCTGCCGGAAGACCCGGATGCGATTCATGGGTCGGCTTCTTACCTGGAAGCTGATCCGCAAGGACGGGTCCGCCTGGAAGGTGGTGTGGATTTCAGGCAAGGCCCCTGGCGCATCTTTGCCGAGTCAGCCTTGCTCGACCGGGGCTCTGAAGTCATGGATCTTCCGCAGGGTGTGACGCTCAAGAGCCAGGATGTGGCCTTTCAGGGTGACCGGGCGCGCCTGGACCTGCAGCAGCGGACCTTTGAACTGGATGGGGCATCCTTCGTGTTATATCCGAGCCATGCCAGGGGCTCCGCCGAGTCAATTCGCAGTGACGCCGGAAAAACCCTGACGGTCACGGAAGGTATTTATACGACCTGTCCGCCGCATAGCCGGGCCTGGCGGATGCGTGCCGGCGAGATGGAGCTGAACCAGGAAAAGGGGGAAGGTTATGCCTCCAACCTGTACCTGGAGGTTCAGGATGTTCCGGTACTTTATTTCCCCTATCTGGCTTTCCCGCTGGATGACCGCCGGCGCAGTGGCTTTCTCTACCCGTCTATCACCAACTCCAATGCGGGTAGTGGTCTGAATGTTTCCGTGCCTTATTATTTCAATCTGGCACCCAACTACGACCTGACTTATGCCCCCCGGCTGATCTATGGCCGAGGGCTGCTGTCGGAAGTGGAAGCCCGGCATGTCAACCTTGAGATGAGTAACGAGCTGCGGGTCGGGTACATCAGCCAGGACACCTACTACGAAGACAACGGCGGGCGCGATGCACACCGCTGGGCGGTGGACTGGGTCAATCTCTACAATCCGGCGCCGGGCTGGGAGTCAGAGATTGATGTCAACGCCGTCAGCGACAATGACTATCTGGAAGACCTCAACCGCACACTGGAAATCAACAAGGAAAGTCACGTTCGTCGGATCTGGGACGTTCGCTATCAGGGAGATTTCCTGTTTTCAAGCCGGGTGATGGCCTATCAGACAATTGATGACACCATTGCGGAAGCTGACCGGCCTTACCTCCTGTTGCCCCAGCTGAATTTTGAATGGCGGGGGTTTCACAGTGGCGTGAACCTTGAGTGGAACACGGAGTACACCTATTTCTGGCGTGACCAGGAAGGTTTGGTGGGGGACGAGCAGGTGATCGGTAGTCGTATGCGCAGCCGGCCTTCGCTGTCCTATCCGCTGACCCGCCAATGGGGTTACCTGGTTCCCAAGCTGTCCCTGGATCACACGGACTACTTCCTGGAGGACGCCGATACGCAGGGCCACCAGGGCCGTACCGTACCCTTCGGCAGCCTGGATGCCGGCCTGTACTTTGACCGGCGCACCGAAATGTTCGGGCGGCGCTACAACCAGAGTCTGGAGCCACGCGTGTTCTATGTGCGCTCTGCCAGAACTTACCAGGATGACATTCCGGTCTTCGATACCTCACTGGCGACCTTCGGCTACAACCGTCTGTACCAGGAAGACCGCTTTGTCGGGGGGGATCGTGTTGGTGACAACAACCGCGTCACCCTGGGGTTCACCACCCGGCTGGGCGATCTCGCGACCGGAAATGAAGTGTTGCGTGCGAGTCTGGGGCAGATCCTGTATTTTGAGGATCGCGAAGTCACCCTGAATGAGGGGGAGGATTCGGAAGACGATGAAGACACTGACAGCCCTCTGGCCGGTGAAATCGTCTGGCGCCCCAATTCTCGTCTGGATGCCAAGATTGAAGGTCAGTGGAGTGCTTCCGAATCGCGCACGGACCGGGGCGCCACCACCCTGTCGTTTCATGACAGTGAATACCGCAGCCTGCTGAACCTTAGCCACCGCTTCGACAGCGGTGATGTCGAGCAGACTGAAGTGTCAGGCCTGTATGAGCTGAATCATGAATGGACCTTGCTGGGTCGCTGGGTGTTTGATCTGCGGGATCACCGCACCATCGGAATGCTCGCCGGTGTTGAGTACAACAGTTGCTGCTGGCGGGTACAGTTTATTGCCCGCGATGCGCTGACCGATGATGAAGACACCGGGCGGCGGGCAGAACTGGAAAGAAGTTATTTCCTGCGTTTTGAGCTCAGGGGCTTGGGTAACCTCAGCAACCAGCTGGAGAAAGTCCTCGGAGAAGAAATGCGAAACTTTAGTGAACGGGAAGAATATCGTCGTGAGAAATATAACTGGTAGTCTGAAGTGTCTGCGACGCCGCCCGACCGGCGTGCCGAAATCTCTCGCCGGCATCCTCTGGCTGCTCCTGCTGGCCACTCTGGCCTTGCCCGTGTCAGCTGCCAAAGAGCAGCCTCTGGACCGCATCGCAGCCATCGTTGAGGAAGATATTATCCTGGCTTCAGAGATCCGGGAGCGCGTTGAGCAGTTCGCGAATAATCTGCGCGCACAGCGCATTACCTTGCCTCCTCAGGAAGAGCTGGAGAAACGCGCACTGGATGACCTGATTGATGAAAGCATTCAGCTGCAGATGGCCCAGCGCATGGGTATCCGGGTGGGTGACAGTGAGCTCAACCAGACCATGAACCGCATTGCCGAGCACAATGGTCTGTCTCTGGAGGAGTTTCAGGAGGCCCTGAAAGAAGAGGGACTCAGTTATGCGGCGGCCCGGGAGAAGTTCCGCCGCGAGATGATCACCACGCGTCTCCAGCAGAGAATGGTCGATGCCCGTGTCCGGGTTACTGAGAAAGAAGTACAGGATTATCTTGATTCCGTCGCGGCCCGTGGCGACAGCGGGGAGGAGTACCGGCTTGCACACATCCTCCTGGCGATCGATGCAGATAACCCGGAAAAACAGCAAAAAGAAAAAGCGCGTGACATATTACGCCAGTTGCAGGCCGGTGAAACCTTCGGTGACCTGGCTGCGCGGTATTCCGATTCAGGCTCGGCCATGAGCGGGGGAGACCTCGGCTGGCGTGCGGCCAGTGAGCTACCCAGTCTGTTTGCAGCCGTGGTTCCGCAGCTGTCGGAAGGAGAAGTCTCCGACCCCCTGATTAATCGCAGCGGTGTGCATCTGGTGCGGCTGGTTGAAAAGCGCGGGGGGGTTACCCAGGTGGTTTCCCAGGTACTGCCGCGCCATATTCTGCTTCAGGTGAATGAGCTTCGGACGGAGGAGCAGGCGGAAGCACTGGCCAGGGATCTGTACCAGCGGATCACAGAGAAGGGAGAGTCTTTCGGACAGCTGGCCAAAGGCTACTCTGACGACTCGGTCAGCGCGTCTGCTGGAGGTACTATGGAGTGGGTGTCGCCTGGGGAGACTGTGCCGGCTTTTGAAGCGAATGTATTCGGTAAGCCACCCGGGACACTGGTGCCTCCTTTCCGGACCCAGTTCGGATGGCACATCGCTGAAGTGCTCGAAGTCCGTGATTATGACATCGGTGACCGCCTGGAGCAGCAACAGGCGCGTCAGATACTGCATCGAAAGAAGTTTGACGATGAGCGTCGCAACTGGTTATCTGAAATCCGTGACGAAGCTTACGTGCAGATAAAAATATGATCGTTGTCACTTCCGGTGAGCCGGCTGGTATCGGCCCAGACATCTGCCTGCAACTGGCGGCGGAAGGTCGGCTTGCCGGATTTGTCGTGCTCGGCGACCCTGACGTTTTCAGCGAACGGGCTGAAGCACTGGGGCTGGACATCGGTATCCGTTCCCTGCCGCGTGACGGGGCAGATCTGCCAGAGTCCGAGGCTGGAACGCTTTCTGTGATCCCCTTCCACTTCCCGGAACCGGTCATGGCCGGGAAGGTAGCAACGGCCAATGCCCAGACCGTGCTCGATATGCTGCGCTTTGCGGCTACCGGATGCCTGAATGGACGCTTCGACGCCATGGTAACGGCCCCGGTACACAAGGGAGTGATCAATGATGCCGGCATACTCTTCAGTGGCCATACTGAATTCCTGCAGCAGATTGCCGGGGTTTCCCGGGTCGTCATGATGCTGGCCAGCCCCGAATTACGTGTGGCTCTGGCCACAACCCATGTTCCTCTGGCGGATGTTGCCAGAACACTGGATCAGCGTCGTCTGGAGTCGGTGATCCGGGTTCTGGAAAAAGATCTGCGCGAGCGATTCTCCCTGAGGGTGCCTGTGATCTACGTTGCGGGTCTGAACCCTCATGCCGGGGAGGGCGGGCATCTTGGTCAGGAAGAAATCCGGGTGATTGAGCCGGTTCTGAATCGTCTGCGGCACGAGGGCATGAATCTGGTTGGACCCTTGCCGGCCGACACGATGTTCAGTCCGAAAGCACTGAAAACAGCTGATGTGTTTCTGGCCATGTATCACGACCAGGGCCTGCCCGTACTTAAATTCCAGAGTTTTGGAAAAGCCGCCAACATCACGCTCGGCCTGACTTTTATCCGGACCTCTGTCGATCATGGCACTGCTCTGGATATAGCCGGCAGCGGCGCCTCAGATCCGGGTAGCCTCACCGTTGCCATTGACTACGCCCGGCAGATGGCTCGCGCGGCCAGGGAGTTTCGCGATGAGCAACAGTAATCCACCTGACTCGGCGCTGCACCGGGCGCGCAAGCGTTTTGGGCAGAACTTTCTGCATGATAAAGCCGTGATTGCCCGCATCGCGCGGGCCATTTCACCCTCTGAAAGTGACAACCTGGTAGAGATCGGGCCGGGAATGGGGGCTCTGACGGAGCATCTGCTGACCGGGTGCCCCAGTCTCAAGGTCATTGAGCTGGATCGTGATCTGATTCCGGGTCTGAGAACACAGTT
>JAUIAZ010000532.1 GCA_030427465.1 Gammaproteobacteria bacterium
CATGGGTTCGCAGATCCGAGTGACCCAGAAAACTGGCCAGATTCGGGCCCAGAGGATGTTGATCGTAGAAAGCCACGTAATCCTTCACCGAGTTCCAGGTTTTTTTGTTTTCCAGAATTGGCAGAACCTGTTCCCGGGGTACGCTTTCCACACGCGTAAACATGTCAGAGCAGTCCAGCGGGTCACTGAGAATCATACTGATGGAACAACTGCCGATCACAGCGGTGGTCACGCCATGGCGAACAGACTCTTTCAGGCCGGGGGCGACCAGGACTTCTGCATCGTAGTGTGTGTGGGTGTCGATGAATCCGGGCATGACCCATTTACCCCTGGCATCGATGACCTCGATGTCCACCTCGTCGGTCATGAGCTTGGGGGCTATTTTCGCTACCCGGCCATCGCGGATAAGCACATCCGCCCGGACGGGGGGCTGATCTTTGCCATTGAAGACCTGGCCATTGGTGATCAGATAGTTTGACGTTTGCATAAGCCTGGCCTCCATGACCAGTATCAGAATCTTGAGCCAGTATAAAATTCAGGCTAATGTTGATTTGATCTTTTACGACAACTATTTGCCAGAGGTGTCAAAATGTCGCGCTTGGTGATGCGCAGTGCCGGATTGATGGGGTACAAGGCACTGGTTGAAGAACTGGAAGGGACGGCTGATGTCCTGCTGTCGGAGGCGGGTATTCTGCCAGACTGGCTGAGTGACCCCGACAGCCTGATTCCGGCAGACCGGGCAATCAAGTTGCTTGAGATCTCTGCTGCCCGGCTGCGCGAACCCTGCTTCGGTCTGAAGCTGGCAGGCAAGCAAACGGTGGCCATGCTGGGGCCGGTTGGCCTGCTGGTTCAGCAATGTGAATCAGTGCGGGAAGCGCTGATTGAGCTCAGGCGTTATCTGTTCATTCACAGCCAGGCTGGGGTACTGAACATTGAAACTCATCCGGTCATTACGACCATTACCTATCAGCCACTGATCGAGTATGAGGGGAGAGCACAGCAGATCATTGATTTGTCGATGGCCGTAGGCTTTCTGATTCTGAAACACCTGAGCCAGAACAAGCTGCGTCTCAAAAGCGCTTTCTTCAGCTATGCCACACCGGCTGACCGGTCCGCGTACCGCCGAATCTTTGAGTGCCCGTTGAGCTTTGCCCGGGACAGCAATGGTGTGTCCCTGGATAACCGTGAGCTGAACCGCGCCCTGAATCCGGATCGCAGTCATGCGCGGGCATTCATTGATCATTATCTGCAAAGCCAGGAGATACAGGCCCGCCTGACCATTGATGAGCAGATCCGGGCGGCGATCCGGCAACTGCTGCCGCTGGGGCAGGCCCGGCTTTCCACTGTTTCGGACATGCTCAACGTGCAGCAACGAACCTTGCAGCGCCGCCTCGCAGAGAAAGGAACGCGTTTTCAGATCCTGCTGAATGAGGAGCGCAAGGCTTTGGCTGTCCGCTACCTGACGGAGTCTGACACGCCCATCAGCCAGCTCGCGGAACTACTCGGCTTTGCTGAAACCGCGGTATTTACCCGATCCTTCGGAAAGTGGTTTGGCGTCAGCCCAACCCA
>JAUIAZ010000533.1 GCA_030427465.1 Gammaproteobacteria bacterium
TTTCGTACACACCCGAACGCCCCCGGTACCCTGTACCACGACACTCAAGACAACCCACCGGTTCACACCCGCTTGCAGGTAAGGGTGCTTTCCAGGGGGCAATCAGTCCCTGCCAGTCCTGTGCCTCGATCTGGGTCGGGCGTTTGCACTGGGAGCACAGGGTTCGGACAAGTCGCTGTGCCATCACGCCCAATACAGTGGCCTTGATCAGGTAGGGTGGCACGCCCAGTTCCATCAGGCGGGTAATCGCGCTCGGGGCGTCATTGGTGTGCAGGGTGCTGAGAACCAGGTGGCCCGTCAGGGCAGCCTGAATGGCCATTTCGGCAGTTTCCAGATCCCGGATCTCTCCGACCATGATGATATCCGGGTCCTGACGCAGCAGGGCACGAACACCATCGGCAAAATGCAGACCGACACCGGGCTGAACCTGCATCTGATTGAACGCCGGCTCGACCATTTCAATCGGGTCTTCAATGGTGCAGACGTTCACTTCCGGGGTGGCCAGAGACTTCAGTGTGGAATACAGCGTGGTGGTTTTGCCTGACCCGGTCGGTCCGGTCACCAGGATAATGCCATTAGGCTGGCCCGACATGCTCTTCCAGCGTCGCAGCTCTTCCTGAGTGAAACCGAGCTCAGGAAAGGGACGCTGTAGTACCTCAGGATCGAAAATCCGCATCACCAGCTTTTCTCCAAAAGCTGTCGGCAGGGTGGACAGGCGCAGTTCGATTTCCTGTCCGTCCGGATTGATGGTCTTGACCCGGCCGTCCTGCGGTTTGCGTTTTTCGGCAATATTCAGGCGCCCCAGAATTTTGAAGCGACTGGTGACGGCAACCGCGACGTCAGCGGGTAACTCATAGACATTGTGCAGAACCCCGTCGATGCGGAAGCGGACATGGCCGATCTCGCGTCTGGGTTCAATGTGTATGTCACTGGCACGCTGGTCGAAGGCGTATTGCAGCAGCCAGTCCACAATGTTGACGACATGCTGGTCATTTGCATCCGGGTTTTGCAGTTGCCCGATTCGCAGCAACTGCTCGAAATTACCGGCCCCCGCCGCTGACTTGCTTTGTCCGCTGCTGGCTTTGCTGACAGAAGCGGACAGTCGGTAAAACTCGACGGTGAAGCGTCGCAGATCGGCCGGATTGATGATAACCCGGCGGATTTCCCGGCGAACCGCCTGGCGCAGATGCTCTTCCCAGTCGTTGATGAAAGGCTGGCAGCTGCCAACAACAACATAATCCCGGTGATTCTCCAGCCCGAGAATCTGGTGCCTTTGGGCAAAGGCAAACGACATCATGCCGGACACCACATGCGGATCCATTTTCAGCGGATCGAGCGGGTAATAAGGCTGGCCGACTTCCTGGGCCAGCCACTCCGTTAGACTGTCCAGATCAAAAGCTTTGCCGTTCTTCAGATCAGTAAGGCCAGCCTGAACAATCTGCTCCAGCGGATGCTGGGCGGCTTGCTGTTTGTCCAGGCTCTGGTTGAGGAACGCTTCGCCTGCCGCCTTGTCCAGGCGGCCCAGGCGGATAAGCCGCTGGACCAGGTCTTTGCGATTGAGCAGGTCG
>JAUIAZ010000159.1 GCA_030427465.1 Gammaproteobacteria bacterium
CCCCGCGGTCGATCCAGAATTGCCAGCCGCTGCCACTCATACCGGTTTCAGATCGAGAGTCAGGCTAACGGGGCAGTGATCTGAACCCATGACGTCAGTAAGAATACCGGCGGCCGTGGTTTGTGGCAGCAGAGACTTGGAGGCCAGAAAGTAATCAATCCTCCAGCCTACGTTCCTGCGCCGCGCCCCGGCACGATAGCTCCACCAGCTGTAGCGGATTTCCTCCGGATGATGGTGCCGGAAGGTGTCGCAAAAGCCGGCCTGGGTCAAAGCTTCGATACCGTCTATCTCTTCCTGCATGTATCCGGCAGATTTGTTGTAATTCTCCTTGGGGCGTGCAAGGTCAATCTCACGGTGCGCGACATTCAGGTCGCCACAAATAACCACCGGTTGGGTAGCCTCGAGCTTTTTGACAAAAGCCAGAAAAGCCTGGTCCCAGGTCTGGCGGTACTCAAGCCGCTTCAGTTCACTGCCGGAGTTGGGCGTGTAAACGGTAACCAGGTAGAAGGTGCCGTAGTCGGCGGTGATGACCCGGCCTTCCTGATCATGCTCCTCAATCCCAATACCGTAGCTGACTTCCAGAGGGGCGTGGCGGCTGAGGATGGCTGTGCCTGAGTAGCCTTTGCGCACGGCGGAGTGGGCGTAGACGGAGTAACCCTTCAGCTCATCCAGTGCCTCATGAACCTGGTCTTCCTGGGCCTTGGTTTCCTGCAGACACAGGACGTCGGCGTCCATGTCATCAAGGATCGAGAGAAAGTCTTTTTTCAGGACAGCGCGCAGGCCGTTTACGTTCCAGGACACCAGATGCACGAAAAACTCCTTTTGCTTTGAATGTTGGCGAGGATACTGCTTTGGTCTGTCTGGCTCAAGGCATGTGTCGGGAGGTCAGCAAAGACTGCAGGTGTCGCTGCACCGAAGCGACATAGCTGGCGCCAAACAGCAGACAATGATTCAACAAAGGGTATAGCTGATACAGGGGGAAGCGCTCATGCCAGCCGGGCTGCATGGGGTAAGCTTCGTCATACTGCACATAGAACGCGTTGGGAAATCCGCCGAACAGGGCGGTCATGGCCAGGTCACTCTCGCGCCAGCCAAAATACAGCGCTGGATCAATAACAACCGCTCTGCCTTCACTCCCCGGATACTGGTTACCAGACCAGAGATCCCCGTGCAGCAGAGAAGCGGGCTGCTCTGGAACGCGGCTCTTCAGATCCTTGCAGAGTGTTTCCAGGCGGAGCTCATCTTTGCGTGTGAACAGGCCCTGTCGCCTGGCCTGTGTCATGAATTCCAGCAAGCGCCTTTCCGCAAAAAACTGGTAACCGTCCTGGTCTGGCTGGTTATTCAGACGCGTTGCGCCGCAATAAGTCGTTCGCTCCAGACCGTGGTGCGCTTGCGTGTGTCGATGCAGCGCCGCCAGACCGCGAGCCAGTGTTCCCCAGTATCCGGGCCCGGCATGGGTGGATCTCAGGTATTCCAGGGCCAGGCAGTGCTCATCCTGATAGACCACTGCGGGAATTGTCAGGCCGCTGTCTGCCCGACGCAGTTGTTCAAGTGACAACCGTTCAGAGAGAAAGAAGCCGTCGGGTGCCTGGCTCAGGAATTTTACAAAGAGTGTCTGGCCCCTGCGGGTCTGCACTTGCTGGCTGGAGGCCGTGCAACCTCCGCCAATAGCGTCGGCTTCCACAATCGCATCATCCTGCGCCTGCAGGAATGTGGCCAGACCTTCACTCCACGGTTTCATTCGGGTTTGGGGTGGGGTCAGCCTCGCCGGACTCCTCTGCGATGCGCCCGGTTCCGAGTTGCTGCAGGATGGTTTCTTCGGTGGTTTCTGTCCCGATGTGATACGCAGCGAATCCGGGCATGACTACCTGATCTACGGCCATGCCAATGACCCTGCCATCGTACGGCGAACGGATGGGCGCTGAATCATTGGTGATCGGGTCAGTCACGATACCAAGAATTTCACCTTCTGTGACCTTGTCGCCCAGCTTGATCTCACTGAACAGGATGCCACCTGTCTCGGCCCTGACCCAGTAAGAGTCATAATAAACGGGGTCAGGCTCGCCCCAGATGAATGAGCGTGAGTACATGCCTTCCTTGTCCAGGACACCATTGATGCCATGCACGCCGGCTTCGATCTGCTTTTCGTCGATACGCATGGATTCACCGATCTCAAGCGTGACGGCAGGAACGCCGCGTCTGACGAAAGCCTGACGCAGCATGCCAAAAGATCCGGCCGACTGTACCACTGCCATGTCATCAAAACCTTCGGTGAACTTGGCAACACCCGGGTTGCGCATATCTGCACGAACCTGTGGCAGGTTGTTGCGGCGCAGTGAGCCGGTATGGATATCAACCAGGGCATCACAAACCTGCAGTACATCGTTGAACAGGGAAAAGGCGATACGTGAGGCCAGGCTGCCGTAGCGGTCTCCCGGGAAGAAGCGATTGAGATCCCGGCGGTCAGGCAGATAGCGGGAGCCCCGCTGAAAACCCTGCAGGTTGACGATGGGTACCCCGATAATCTGGCCTTTCAGTTTTTCCGGTTCAATCGCATACATCACCCGGCGCACTACCTCAATACCATTGAGTTCATCGCCGTGAATGGCCGCCGTCAGGCAAAGGGTTGGACCATCCCGGCGGCCATTGATAACCAGTACAGGAGTGGGCAGGGCCAGGCCCTGGATGTTGGTGGCCGGAGTCCAGGCCAGGCGGGAAGCAGTGCCAGGTGCTATTTCCGCCCCCAGAAGAACCAGGCTGCGGGCTGCCTTCTTCTTTTTCTTCGGGGTGCTCAGGCCCGGCTGCAGATCCCGAATGGCTTCAATCTGCCTTTCCAGGTCTTCCGTTGGCGAACTGCCAGGCTTGGGTCTGACCGGCCCAACCAGAACGGGTTCGACGACCGCCTCTGCCTCACCTTCAATTTCGACCGAAGGCAGACGGTCTTCCGGCTGGGGCTGTGCGTCAGTGGGTGACGGCAAATCTTCCTTTGGCGTTGCTGCGACAGGTTTTGGGGCTGGCAGGGGCATGGCGGGTTCAGGAACTTCCGGCACCGGATCTGTATCGGATCCGTCTGGTTCCGGTGGCAGGATCGCAGTGGAGGGTGTCCGTGGAGTTTCTACGGAAGGTCGCACCTGCGGATCTTTCAGGTTGATGGCCGGGGCGATGCGCGGTTTCAGGGGAACCACTTCATTGCTCTCGGCCGACTCCTTGCCTGTCGACAGGGGAACGGCAATGGATTCCGGCATACCGGTTTCGATCTCGATATCATCACTGCCGCGGGATTCCGAAGCGGCATGGGAAGAAAAGAAAAGGAGAGCGGCCAGACAGGCCTTTCTTGATTGCTTAATTCCTGCTGGGATCATCAAGCTTTCTTTGGTGAGTCGCAAGCGAAACTCCGATCTAAGCTAGTGTATTGCGGACTGGGCCATTCTAATGCGTTCTTCCGGGCACTTGGGTATCTCTTCGAGCTCGCTCCATCGTCTCAGGCTTTTCAGTAAACCACGTTTATTGGCAAGTTGCACATTAAGTCCCGGACGGGCATTGAGTTCGAGCATGAGTGGCCCGAGGTACTGGTCCATGACCAGGTCAACGCCCAGATAGCCCAGACCAACCGTGTCCGCGCAGCCTACCGCCAGTCTCAGAATCTGGTCCCAGTGAGGTATCTGGATACCACTCATGGGCTGTCCGGTATCCGGATGCAGGGTGACCTCCTGGTTATGGTGCACACAGAAAGTGGTGTGTCCGGTGGCCAGATCAATTCCGGCGCCGATGGCCCCCTGATGCAGGTTGGCTTTGCCATCACTTTCCCGGGTGGGCAGTCTTACCATCGCCGCCACTGGGATGCCCCGGAAAACAATGACCCGGATATCCGGAACGCCCTTGTAGGTAATGTGTTCAAAGAACGGGTCGAAACGGACCCGGTATTCCAGCAGGGCTTTGTCCGGGTGTCCACCCAGACTGTACATGCCACTCAGCACGTTGGACGCGTGGTGGCGTATCTGGTCTACAGTAATGGGCTCGCCGCTGGCTTTGGTGAACTGCTTGCCCAACCGGCCACCGACGACCAGGATGCCGTTTCCACCGCTACCCTGAGCCGGCTTCATGACAAACTCGCTGTGTTTGTCCAGCAGCGGCATGATTTCCTGAATCTCGTGCTCACTTTCCAGCACAGCGTAAAGCTCGGGCACGGCAATGCCCGCATCAATGGCCAGCTGCTTGGTTTTCAGCTTGTCATCTACCAGCGG
The DNA here is from genome assembly GCA_030427465.1 of Gammaproteobacteria bacterium. Lineage (GTDB taxonomy): Bacteria > Pseudomonadota > Gammaproteobacteria > Pseudomonadales > Oleiphilaceae > JADJWY01. The sequence goes on from JAUIAZ010000159.1 coordinate 4,245, forward strand.
GTAAAGGCGTCTCGGATTGAAGCGCATGATGAAATCCGCATTGCGCTCATTGATACCCATGATGCCCGCTTTTCGAAGTTGCCAGGGCCAGGCGAATCGCATCTTCATCACTTGTATTTCGCCATGTCTTTAAAGCGTACCAGTTCGGTCAGGCGATAGCCGGTATATCGACCCATCATCAGGGAGATACCGAGTAGAACCAGCAGCATCTCAGGGAAGACAAACATGATATACATCAGGTATTCGTTGGTCATGACCAGGTAACCCATGCAAGCCACAACCAGACTGCCGAAGCCCTCTTTCATGGCCGTGCCGGCACCGTTCTCTTCCCAGACAATGGACATTCTTTCAATGGTCATGGCCAGGATGACCATCGGGAACAGGGCGATGGACAGGAAGCGTTCTGCCCCCATGCCATTAGTGATGAAACTGATAACAAGCATCAGCAGCACCACGATAATCAGTATGGAGGCCAGGCGAGGCACCAGTAGCAGCATCAGCCGTTCCAGATAAAAGCGGATCATCAGACCGATAGACACGATCACGGTAAACATCACCAGACCCAGAACCAGCTGTGTCTCACGGAAGGCAATGGCAATCAGAATCGGCATGAAGGTTCCGAATGTGCTGATGCCAACCACCGTGCGCAGGAATACCATCAGTACGGCTCCCAGAGGCACCATCAGCAAGAGCCGGAACACATTCTGGTCTTCTACAGGCAGAGCCAGCAGCGAGATTCGGGCAAACATGGAGTCGAGCTGATAAGTCCCCTTGCGCGCGACTTCAATCAGTTCCTGATAGGATTTGACGATGGAAAACTCGACCTTGAGATCGGTACCACCTTCCAGTTGTACCAGTGGATTTTGTCCGACTGACCAGACCAGATAGTCATCGGGAATACCCTGGGCGCCGCTGGTCGGGTGATAGGTTATCCAGCGTTTGCCGTTATGTACCTGAAGCAGGGGTGTCAGTTGCACATTGTTTCGGGCATCCTGAACCGTCATCCCCCAGATTTCCCGCGCGGGTATCTTGACCCCCTTCAGTACATTGATGATCTCGCGAACCCACTCCTCCTGGTTGGTGGCCCGCTTGCGGATCAGTTCCACGTTTTCATTCGGCTGCTGGGTGTTGAGCTGTGCCAGGAGTTCCCGCGTGTAACTTTCGACATCAGCCGAGGCCTGTCTGACGTCATCCAGAATTGCCCTGATGGCTTGTCCATAGGGCTCTTCATATTGGGGGACTTCCGGGAAACGTGGCTTGATTGACCATTCGATCGGATATTCGCTGCGAGCCACAGACAGCCGGTAGTAGAGCAGTTGATCGCCCCTGGCGCGACGGACAGCCCAGTTGGCCACCTGGTTATCGCGTTCGGTTTCCGTGGTCAGGCCAAAGCGGCTGGAAATGAAGTCTTCATCCAGCTTCAGGAAACCGGGTGTTTTGTAGGGCACACTGAAAGACAGTTTGGCCGGTCCCCCCGTTCCTTTGAACGAAATGCGTGCCTGGATGGTCCAGACCTCGGCCTGGGCTTCCGGGGTGGTCGGAATACCCAGAAACTCACTCTTGTAGAAGGCGATACCCAAGCCGGTGATCAGCAGGATCATGGCCCACATCCGAACCGGGGACGATTTCTTTTTTGCACTCATTCGCTGTCATCCTCGCCACTTTTCCTGTCATCACTGTCTGCCTCAGATTCTGCTTCATCCGGCTCGGGTTCCGGCTCGGGACAGGCTGCAAGCGTCAGAAAAGTTTCCTCCGGATCAATCACGGCAACACCCTTGAGGAACTCTCGGCCCAACAGGACGTCATAGATAAACTCGTTGCGGTCGGCCAGGGTGAACTCGGTGGTGTGACGACGGCCATCGAAGCAGAACTCGAGCTCGACCACCATACGCCGGTCGTGGTTGCCATCGTGATTCTTGATTTTTACCCGACGCGTGAGTGGCCTTTCCATCTGGATCCGGTGAGCCTCGTCACGGATGTCCTCGAGATAGAGGTCGAAGCGCACCCAGGGGTCACCATCCTTTTCGAAGGACTCCACGTTAACGCCGAATATGGATGAGGTCTTGGCACCCGAGTCGAGTTTTGCCTTGACCACCAGTTCCTTGTCTGGAAAGGTGATGCTTTCGACCCAGCCCGCGATGACTTTTCCAGCCTGTTCCGAGGAGTCAGCAACCGCAAGTGGTGCTACTACAAACCCTGAAAGCAGTATGAGTGCCAGAAGTCCTTGTCGAATCACATTGTCTCCTTGAGTATTCTGCGTTTCTGCCCCATTTTGGCGCAGATCAATAACAACCCATTATTATATGGCCGCTGTCAAAAATAAAACATTAAGGGGTTCTACCATTGACTCAAAACAGCAACGGCCAGCCCAAAGACGCGACAGAAAAGCGCATCGCTGCGACCAGCCTTGAGCCGCAATTGCAGGCCATCAGAGGCTGTCGCCACTGTGAGACAGAAGGGCTGCTGCCGGAGGCACGGCCGGTTTTCCAGATAAGCCGGGGTGCCCCCATCGGGCTGTTCGGGCAGGCGCCGGGGCAGCTGGCCCATCAGTCTGGTCGCCCCTTTGATGACCCTTCCGGAAAGCGCCTGCGCAGCTGGTTGGGCGTGGACGAGGCATGCTTTTATGATGCCCGGGTGTTCGCCATCATCCCCATGGCCTTCTGCTTTCCCGGCTATGACCGCCGTGGCGCAGACAAACCTCCACCGAAGGTCTGCGCACAGCGTTGGCGCGCACCCCTGATGGCCGAGCTGGCTCGGGATCTGACATTCTGCTTGCTGATCGGGCGTTACAGCCAGGACTGGCATATGCCGGAAGACCGGCGTCTCTCCCTGAGCGAACGTGTGACCCGGTTGCGCAATCTGATCCGCGATGGCAGGCCTGTCACGAAGGTGCCGCTGCCTCATCCCTCGTGGCGCAACAATGCCTGGCTCAGGAAGCACCCCTGGTTTGAAGCCGAAGTGCTTCCCTGGTTGCGACAGCAGATCGCTGTGCGACTGCCTGCCCGCTGAACACCCCTTCCGTATCAGGCTATGCTGACCGTTTTGATGTTCAGGAATTCGAGCTGACCCAGATCGGACAACTCCCTGCCATAGCCACTGTCTTTGACCCCACCGAAAGGCAGTCTTGGATCGGAAGCAACAAAGTCATTGATGAAACAGGCTCCGGTGTCCATGTGGGTCACCGCCAGCGCTCTTGCGCGGTCGCTGTTCCGGCTGAAGATGGCCCCACCGAGTCCGAAGGGCGATGAGTTGGCTACCCGGAAAGCCTCGTCTTCGGATGTCACCCGAATAATGGCCGCCACAGGGCCAAAGAGTTCTTCCTCATAAGCCGGCATACCCGGAAGCACCCCGGTCAGCAAGGTCGGAGGGTAGAATGCGCCCGGTTTGCCAGTATCCGGGTTGCCGCCGACCAGACATCTGGCCCCGGCCTTGATCGACGCTTCTACCTGCTCATGCAATTCATCACGCAGATCCT
>JAUIAZ010000534.1 GCA_030427465.1 Gammaproteobacteria bacterium
TCCGGGGCACATCGGAATACCGAAAGTTCCGGCGCACTGGCCTGCCCGGAAAGCCAATCGCAGATCAGTGTGGTATCACAGAAGATGTCAGCGCCATGCTGTGCGACCGGAATGCGTCGGTATCCGCCCGTCAGAGGCTCCAGTTCAGGACGCGGCGGCATGGGCGAGGTCAGAACGGACTCCCAATCCTGTTCCAGGTACCCAAGCATGGCACGCACCTTTTCGGAAAAGGGCGACATTTCATAGTGATGTAAAATCAGTGACATTTCACTCCTCGTTGATCAGAAGCACAATCGTGCCGCCTTTTGGTCTGCCGTAGATCGATGGCTTCTTCTGACCCCAGGTTGTCATTATCAAGACCCGTCACCCCATTTGGATCAAAGTTGAAGAAACCAAAGCGAATATCATTACTGTTGGCCAGCAGCGCGGCCGTCACATAAGTGCTGGAGAAGTTATCCTGTACGGCTTTTTCAAAAGGCGTCTTGGCGTTCGTTTCTGCAAATACCCCAAGACACAGAATGCCGGACAGGAGCTTCGGTTTGCCTGGGTAAGTCGGGTAAGGGATCACCTTGGCGCCTTCGCCTCAGTCAGTTTCTTCAGAGCGCGCTTTTCGCCGACCAAGGTCAGGGTGTCGCCGCTTTGCAGTGTCTCATTCGGAGAGGGAGAAACCAGCTGGCCATCTCTGACGATAAGTGCAATCTGACAGGATTCGGGAAGTTCAATCTCGCTGATGGAAGAGCCAACAAGTTTGTGCTCTGTTGCGAGTTCCTCCACATTTGCGTGCATAAAATGACCATCGCGCATCAGCAGATCCCGCAGTGCACTGTGTTCTTCAGTAGAAACCCATTCTGAGGCAAAGGCTTCTCCCTCCATGATACTGGCCAACTGTCCCGCGAGCCTGAGATCCAGACCTGCAGGTTCAGCAGGCGTGAAGAGGAAGATAAGGGCCTTGATTTCCTGGTTATCCGGCAATTCGATAGAGGCGCTTTCACGGTATCGAAATATCAGCAGGATGGACTCTTCAAGTTCTGGAAAATCCCGGTACCACAGCGCCACCTTGGAGCCCAGCAGATGCTTGCGGCCAAGGTTATCGGCGAAAGCCTGTTCCAGTTCGGCATCGGGTAAACAGGTACGTTCATGCAGGGCTTCGGTGATCACCGCTTTGACTTCTTCGAAATGGTGGACACCCTCGCTGGAATCAAAGACCAGACTCCTGGCAATCAGCAATTCGTAGCTGATATTTTCGGCGCTGGTGCGTTCCTCGACAATCCCCATCAACTCATCTTCCAGGCTTTCATCAGGCTTCAGTTCGAGACGTTCATGAACGTGCAGCCAGGCACCACCGCGACGCACGCGGTCAACGCCGTAAAAAAAGTACCAGAGCACACAGGCCATTACGACCATGCCGGTGAACCCAATGGCAAGTACCCCCATCTGAACGATCAGCCAGAAAGAAATCAGGATACCCAGAACAGGGAGCCAGGGATAAAGTGGGGTATTGAATCCGGGTTTATAGGACTCGATCCGGCTTTCCCGCATCACAATCACTGCCATGCATACCATG
>JAUIAZ010000535.1 GCA_030427465.1 Gammaproteobacteria bacterium
GGTTTAATAACGGCAGTTACCAGTTTCATCTTCGTCTCCTAATTGTTGACCCGCGGTGATTGTGCCGGTTTTCCTGAAAATTCCGCTCCAATGGTGAGCGGGATTTGGGTCTCATGAAGCATCTGTTGTGCCAATCCTGAAAAGTTGAGGGAAAACAGTAGGGTGTCGGGTTTTATCTGAGCCTGACAAGGCTTGCGTGCACGGTTGTGGTGCGTATATGAGTGGTTTATTCTGTTTTCGTGCACTAAAACGGGGTGCTGGGTAGGGCATGTTTCATATTGGTGCGGTTTGCGGGCTGCCAGGCCTTGGGCACGAATCAGGAGAAAGCGTGGTATGATTCGGAAAAAGGAAAGCGGAGAGGATATTGTGGCTCAGTCACCCCTAGATTTGTTACAGGCATTCCAGCAACACTTCGGACAGTTTGTTCCGGATCTGGCGCGCACGGCGCAATCTGATGCAGAGCAGCATCTGAAAGCCTTTGTGAGCTCCCTGATCGAGCGCATGGACCTGGTAACACGGGAAGAATTTGATGTGCAGGCGGAAGTGCTTCGTCGCACGCGGGAAAAGCTTGATCTGCTCGAGAAACGTGTCGAAGCCCTGGAGGATTCGCGCGGATCTTAAGTCTGGCAGCAGACAGGTGCACAGGAACGGCTCTGCCAGGAGGGCGGGGCTTTGGCCATTCAGGGAGGAAGTATGGCGATTTCCATCATTCGTACCGGTGCCGTCGTGGGCGTGGAACCGGTTGCGGTCAATGTCGAAACCCACATCAGTAACGGTCTGCCGGGATTTGTGATCGTTGGTCTGCCGCAGGCAGCCGTGAGAGAGAGCCGTGAGCGCGTGCGCAGTGCCATCATCAACAGTGGCTTTGAGTATCCGTCGGGGCGCATCACAGTCAATCTGGCACCAGCGGAGTTACCCAAGAGTGGCGGTCGTTATGACCTGGCGATTGCCTTGGGTATCCTGGTGGCCAGCGGGCGTCTTGCCCAGCAACTTGTTCATCAGGGCTTCTTCTTCGGTGAACTCGCGCTGTCGGGGGCTCTGAGGCCACTGACCGGGCTGCTACCTTCGGTACTAGCCTGTCGCAGGAACGTGCGCAATTGGGTGGTTGTACCGGCGGCGCAGGCCTCTGAACTCTATCGTCTCAATGATTCCCGGGTATTCTGCGCCCGATCCCTGTCTGAACTGGTCGGGCAGCTGGAACAGCAGTCGCTGCAGCTGCTTGAGGCGGACCCCCTGTCTGTGCCTGCAGCTCCCGTAGTTACGGAAAAAGCCGTAGATTTTGCTGATATCAAAGGGCAGGATTCAGTCAAGCGGGCGCTGGAAGTGGCTGCCAGCGGGGGGCATCACGTTTTGATGAGCGGGCCGCCCGGTAGTGGCAAAACCCTGCTCGCCGAAGCGCTGCCGTCTATCCTGCCCGCACTGGGGCAGGCTGAAGCCCTTGAGGTAGCTGCGCTTCACAGCATTTCCGGCCGGGTTCGGGCGGGTGATCTCTGGCAGCGGGTGCCCTTCAGGCAACCACACCACCAGACCTCTGCGGTTGCCCTGCTTGG
>JAUIAZ010000160.1 GCA_030427465.1 Gammaproteobacteria bacterium
GGGCTTTGGGGGGTTTTCTTCGCCATTCCGCTGGCGACCCTGCTGAAGGCGGTCTTTTCGGCCTGGCCCACGCATGAGCAGGTAGAAGAGCCGGCGCTGCCCCCTGCAGCCTGAGCTTTCAGGCAGGGGGGCGTTCCTGTCTGGGCGGTTTTTTTCAGAGTGCCTTGACAGCTTCCAGCACTTCTTCGACGTGCCCCTTGACCTTGACGCTACGCCATTCCTGGCGCAATACGCCTTGCTCGTCAATCAGGAAGGTGGAACGGTCAACACCCAGGTAGGTTTTGCCGTACATCTTTTTCTCACGGATAACATCAAACAGCTGGCAGACAGTTTCCTCCTTGTCTGACAGCAGGTGAAAGGGAAACTCGTACTTCTTGCGGAAATTTTCGTGGGCCTTCAGGCCATCACGCGAACAACCGAGTATCTCGGTGTTGAGTGCCTGAAATTGCTCATAGTGATCTCGAAAGGCCTGACCCTCGGTGGTACACCCCGGCGTGTTGTCCTTGGGGTAGAAATACAGGACCAGGCGCTTGCCGCGCAGATCGGACAGCTTGAAAACATCATTCGGGGTAACAGGACATTCAAAGTCTGCAACGGTGTCGTTGACAGCAGTCATGGTGGCTCCTTGTAACAGTGAATCAGATGCCGCGCATGGGCTCGATAACCGAATCCAGATTGAGCTCATCACAGAACACCATGAACTCTTCCCTGAGGCTGGCCAGATGGGTATCCGGCGGAATGTTGATCATGAGGTTCAGGTTGAACATCTGGGTTCCGGTATGCGGTGCGCAATAAGTTGAGGTCTGCAGATCCTCGATATTGATACGGCGCTTGGTAAAAAACTGGGCAATGTCATGCACGATGCCCGGATGGTCCAGGGACACGACATTCACCGAGTAGCTGATGCTCTGGGCCGGCTGGCGTTGTCGGGTCTGCTTCACATGCATCAGCAGATCCAGCTTTTTGGCCAGTGAGGGCAGGGCCGATTCGAGCTTGGCGATGGCGTCCCAGGCACCACTGACCATCATCAGCACGGCGAACTCACCGCCCAGTATGGTCATGCGGCTGTCCACAATGTTGCAGCGGTATTCCGAGCAGCACCGGGCCAGCTCATTGACGATGCCGGGGCGATCCTCACCGATGGCCGATAATACAAGATGGTTTTCTGTGCTCATTGAGTCTTCCTGAAAGGGGGCGTTTTTTCCATGGTCGCCACCCGCCTGAACCCTGTCAAGCCCCGTATCTCTTGTTATGCGTGCAGGCTCCAATTACCATAGCAGGCCATTAAGATATCTGATCAGACAGGAAGCAGGAGCCCGGTATGATCCAAGGCAGTATGGTCGCTTTGGTAACCCCCATGAAAACCGACGAGTCGATTGACTGGGAGGCACTTGACCGCTTGTTGCACCGGCATCTGGACGAAGGGACGGATGCCATCATCGCGGTTGGCACCACCGGTGAGTCTGCCACGCTCGACTTCGATGAGCATGAGGCCGTCATTCGTCATGTTGTGCAGGTAGCCAAGGGCCGCATACCGGTCATCGCCGGAACCGGGGCGAACAACACCCGTGAAGCCCTGCACCTGACCGAACGGGCCAAGGCTTTCGGTGCAGATGCCTGTCTGCTGGTGACACCTTATTACAACAAGCCGACCCAGGAGGGGCTGTACCGTCACTACCGGAAAATTGCCGAGTCCGTGGCTATTCCCCAGATTCTCTACAATGTGCCGGGCCGGACAGCGGTGGATATGTCCAACGAAACGGCGCTGCGGCTGGCAGAAGTTCCGAACATTGTCGGCATCAAGGATGCAACCGGGAATCTTGACCGCGGCAGGGCCCTGATAGCCGGGGCACCGGAAGGCTTTGCCATATACTCGGGCGATGACGCAACCGCGATTGAGCTGATTCTCGCTGGCGGCCATGGCAACATCAGTGTGACCGCGAATGTGACCACGGCGTGGATGGCCCAGGCCTGTGACAAGGCGCTGGCCGGAGATGCTGAGGGTGCCCGTGCCCTGCAACGCCAGATGATGCCGTTCCACCAGTTGCTGTTCTGTGAATCGAACCCGATTCCGGTCAAATGGGCTCTGCACGAGATGGGGCTGATTGATGCGGGCATCCGTCTGCCGCTGACACCGCTGGCGGAAAAGTACCGCGCAGAACTGAAAGACCTGCTGGCCAAGAACGGTCTGGTTCCTGCGTGAAGTATTCTTACTCTCTCCCCCTGGCATTGATCCTGGTATTGACGGGTGGCCTCAGCGCCTGCGGAGTCGTACCTGACCGTACCGACCGGTATCAGGAAGCCCAGCGTGAGGCCCCATTGCGATTGCCGGACTTTTACCGCACCGAGCGACTGGGTAATCGTTACCCGGTCGGTCAGGCAGAACGGGCCTTTGTCCCAGTTGAGGCTTTTCGTGTGCCACCCCCTCCGGATCCCGGCAGTGAACTGCTGATGGAGCAGTTTGCCCTGAAAACTGTCGGTAATGAGCAGTGGATTCTGGTCACCGAACCGGTCGGGCGGATATGGCCCGCGTTGCTGGATTACTGGTCGGATCTGGGCGCCGAGGTGGCACAGAACTCCGGCGGTCCTGGTCAGTTGCGTGCCTCGCTGGACAACGCCGGTATGAACTCGCGCAAACTGGCAGAGTCCATGGGCCTGAGTCCGGACTCCCCGGTCGTCATCAGTGCCACTATCCAGTCCGGGATCAAGCGCAATACGGCAGAAATCCGGGTTGCTGTGATTGAGCCGGCCGCCGAGCCGGTCACGGATGAGCCGCCTCCGCAGGCGCAGGCCGTCTTGCAGGATCTGTTGAATTACCTGAGCTCGCGGCGCGATTCTCTCGAAAGCTACTCTCTGGTTGCCCAGGTGCTGGATGCTGACCCACGTGTACGCATGGTGCAGGAAGCTGACGAACAGGCGCACATTGAGATGGAGCTCGCCTTTGATCGTGCCTGGGCGGCGGTGGGGCAGTCGCTGCAGGAAAGTGGTGCCGAACTGGTGGATCTGGATCGCTCGGCGGGCGATTACTATGTCAGCTATGGTCAGGATCAGGAAGATGAAGGCGGGTTCTGGAGCGGCCTGTTCGGAGACGAAGAGAGTGCCTTGCTCTCGGACCGCTACAATTACCGGGTGAAAGTGATCACAGGAGACCGTATTACCCGGGTGAGTGTAATCGGTACGCGCGAAGACCTGCCCAGAAACGAGCATCTGAAGCTATTGGACAAAATACTGGAAAACCTTTCTTGAGGCCCCGGAGGGCTGTCATGCAGAAACAAGCATTGCTTTACGCGGGTAAAGCCAAATCCGTCTTCAAAACAGACGATCCGGATCTCTACGTTATGGAGTTCCGCAACGACACATCCGCATTTGATGGCGCCAAGAAAGCGCAGTTGGAACGTAAGGGTGAGGTCAATAACCGCATCAATACTTTTATTATGGAACGTCTGGCGGAAGCCGGTATTCCGGTTCACCTGGTGGAACGTCTGGATGCCACGCATGCGCTGGTGCGCCGACTGGAGATGCTGCCACTGGAGTGCGTTGTCCGTAACGTGGCTGCGGGCAGCCTTTGCCGTCGGCTCGGGGTGGAAGAAGGGCGAACCCTGACACCTCCGACCTTTGAGCTGTTCCTGAAGAATGATGAGTTGCATGACCCCTTCGTGAACCGTTCCCACGCGCTGGCATTTGGCTGGGCAGATGAGTCGCAACTGGATGAGATGGAGCGCCTGACACTGAAAGCCAATGATGTCCTGTCGCGCCTGTTTGATGAGGCGGGCATGAAACTGGTGGACTACAAACTGGAGTTCGGAATCAGTGAGGGACAGATGCTTCTGGGGGACGAATTCAGCCCGGATGGCTGCCGGATCTGGGACAAAGCGACCGGCGAAAAAATGGATAAAGACCGCTTCCGTCAGGACCTCGGCGACGTCATCGGTTTCTACGAGGAAGTGGCTCGCCGGCTGGGCGTTCCGCTCGAAGGCTGATCGGCACGGCGACAGGAGATCAACTAGACTAATCAGAAAAATAAAGGAGTCGCATCATGTCATATCGTTCTGTACCGGCCTGGTTTCTCGGGCTGGGCCTGATAGCAGGCAGTGCCCACGCCGATTTTCTGGAGATCCGGGTTGGGGCGGGTGGATGGAATCCGTCTTTCAGTGGAGATGTGGTTTCGGGGGGCGATGATGTCGACCTTGAATCTGACCTGGGGCTGGATGACGAGTCCCAGATCAGAGCCTATGTGCAGATTGAGCACGCTATTCCCCTGGTGCCCTCGGCCCGTCTGGAATATAACGAAATGCAGACGGAAGCCAGCGGTCGCGTGACAACGACTTTTGATGGCGTCAACTTTACCGGCGACGTCGACTCTGACTTCGATCTCAGCCACACGGATCTGGTTTTCTACTGGGAATTGCTCGATAACGTCGTATCGCTGGATATCGGCGGCAGGATCAAGTACGTCGAAGGGGAGCTGGTCATCCGTGACCGCACCGGCAGCGGACAGGTGAGCCGTACCGATATCGAGGAAGCCATTCCGATGTTGTATACCAACATCGGATTTGATCTTCCGGTGACCGGTCTGGGTGTCCGGGCGAATCTTGCCGGTATCTCCGGTTTCGGGGACAACCGCATCATTGATGCCAATGCGGATGTACATTACGACCTCGATCATTTCGGCTTCGAGCTGGGCTGGCGGCACATGGCTTTCAAACTGGACGATCAGGGTGATATAGATGCAGATATCCGCGTCAGTGGCCCGTTTTTGGGAGTTAACGTCCACTTTTAAAGGAGTAAAAACATGAAAATTCTTGTCACCGGTACTGCCGGGTTTATTGGCTCGGCAGTCGCTCACCGGCTGCTCGATCGGGGCGATGAGGTTATCGGTGTAGATAATCTCAATGATTATTATGATGTGTCCCTTAAGGAAGCCCGTCTGGCAAGGCTGACCTCGCGGAATGGCTTCACGGATGTCCGCCTGGATGTATCCGATCGATCCGGCGTCGAGGGGCTGTTTGAAAAGCACAAACCCGAACGTGTGGTGCATTTGGCCGCTCAGGCAGGTGTCCGGTATTCCATTGAGAATCCACACGCTTACATGACAGCCAACATCGTTGGCCACATGAATATTCTGGAAGGCTGCCGTCATCACGACGTTAAACATCTGGTGTATGCTTCAAGCAGCTCGGTTTATGGTGCCAACGAAACCATGCCTTTCTCTGTGCATGACAATGTGGACCATCCGCTCAGCCTGTATGCAGCCACCAAGAAAGCCAACGAACTGATGTCGCATACCTACAGTTCTCTGTATCAGATTCCGACGACCGGGCTGCGCTTTTTTACCGTATACGGGCCTTGGGGCCGGCCGGACATGGCACTGTTCACCTTTACCAAGCGGATATTGGCGGGCGAGCCGATTGATGTTTTCAACTACGGTCATCACAAGCGGGACTTCACCTACATTGATGACATCGTTGAGGGCATTATCCGTACACTGGATCATGTGGCAGAAGCCAATCCCGACTGGAGTGGCCTCAAGCCGGATCCGGGTACCGGCAAGGTGCCCTACAAGATCTATAACATCGGCAGCAACAACCCGGTCGAGCTTTCGCGCTACATTGAGATTCTGGAAGACTGCCTGGGCCAGAAAGCCGAGAAGAATCTGCTTCCGATGCAGCCCGGTGATGTTCCGGCAACTTACGCGGACGTGGATGCCCTGATCGATGACGTGGGCTACAAGCCTTCCACCACGGTGGAAGAGGGGATTGCCAGGTTTGTTGAATGGTACCGGGATTTCTACAAAGTCTGAGTCTGGTCCGGGTAAAAGAGCGGGGGGCTGAAATCCTCCGACTCAACGCTTGATCAGGGGGCGTGTCTTGGGTATCATACGCGCCTCTTGAGAGTCAGGACCGTAGCTCAGTTGGTTAGAGCGCCACGTTGACATCGTGGAGGTCACCAGTTCAAATCTGGTCGGTCCTACCAATCTTTTTTCGATTTCCCCTGTAAGCCTTTCCCCTGTAAACGAAAATCCTGCCAGTTTTTCTAGCACAGAGCTCTCAATTCCGAGTGTCTTCCAAGGAGAATCCATTGGCCTATCTTTACCTTTCCCTCGCCATTCTGGCGGAAGTCATTGGCACCAGTGCCCTCAAAATGTCTGAAGGCTTCACCAAGCCCTTGCCCAGTCTGGCCGTCTTCCTGGCATTCGGTGTCGCTTTTTACTTCCTGGCACTGGCCCTGAAAGTCATTCCGGTTGGGGTGGCTTATGCTATTTGGTCAGGCTTTGGAATCATCCTGATCTCACTGGCCGGTCTGGTCTTTTTTGGCCAGAAACTTGATGGCCCGGCGGTTTTCGGCATGATTCTGATTCTGAGCGGTGTGGTGGTCATGAATGTTTTTTCCGCTTCAGTCTCGCACTGAGTACTCTGATTACCTGGGCCCCATGCCCGACAGCAATTCCGGACAGCGGGCCTTCCTTCGGTCTTCAGTCTTCCCGCCAGGCACGGGCGAAGGCGTTGAGCAGAGGCTCTGCGAGATACTGCAGCGGGGTTGACCGGCCGGTCAGGATGTAGGCTTCTGCCGGCATGCCGGGTTGTAGTTTGCGGATGAGCTCCCGGTTTTCCACGGTCAATGCGATGCGCGCTTCGTAGAAACGTGTCTGCAGGCTTTCGTCATAAAGGGCGTCAGCAGAGACAGATTCCACGCGGGCCAGCAGTTCCGGCATTTCGTGAGGTTTGAATGACGCGATCCTTACCCGCGCCGTCTGCCCTGAACTCACCTGGTCGACATCTACGGGCATAATTCGTGTGCTGATCAGTAGCTCGTCCCGGTGGGGCACGATTTCTGCCAGTGTGTCTCCCGGCTGGATAACTTCACCTGGCGTGAATATCCCCAGGTTGACCACGGTTCCATCGACCGGTGCCCTGATTTCAATGCGCGCCAACCGATGTCGCGTGCTCATCATTTGTTCTCGGATTTTGGCTGCTTCATCTCGCACCTTGCGAAGTTCTTCGGCCGCAGCGTAATGATAGGTCTGACGTGTCTGCACACCTTCCAGTTCCAGTTCCGATTGCTGCGTGCGCAGGGACGCGGCCCGGGTCTTCAGCTGAGCGATGATGCCCTGCAGTTCGGCGCCATCCCGTTGCAGTTCGAGGTAGCGGCCTTTGCCAGCCATTTTCTTGTCGATGAGCTTCTGAAGGGAATCGATTTCGTCCCGGGTAAACGCCAACTGATTCTGGCGTGCGCGGATTTCTGACTGCACGCCCTGTGCCTGCTCTTGCAGTTGCAGGGCCTGGCGGTTGAGAATGGCCAGGCGATTATCGAGCGCTGCGCGGTTCAGCGTGAACTGTGAGAGTGCCTCGCTCAGCCGTTGCTGCAGGGCAGGTGAGGCATCCTCCATCAAAGCGGGTTCGAACGTCAGCTTGTCCAGACCGGCCTGCTCCGCTCTCAATACCGATTCCCGGATCTCAAGCGCCTTGAGCTGCTGCTCCAGCACTCCATGCTGGGACTGTGCAAAAGTCTCGTCCAGGGAAAACAAGAGGTCGCCGGCACGAACATCCTGGCCTTCCCGGATGTTGATGGATTTCAGTAACCCGCCCTCAAGGTGCTGGAT
>JAUIAZ010000161.1 GCA_030427465.1 Gammaproteobacteria bacterium
GTGGCGATGTCGGCGTAGGTATCAATTTCCCCCCCGAATTCGACCTGGTAAATGTTTTCCTTGATCTGGATGTCGGCGATGGCGTCGTCGTCTTCGAATATCTGGCGGGTGTAGCGTCGCACTTCACCTGAGGCGCGCAGGAAGAGATTGCCGGTGAAATTCAGGGGCTGGTAGAAATCTGTCACGAAGGCCGGGCTGCTGCCAATGCGCACGGTATTGCTCCATTCCGCGCCGAAACGGTTCAGACCGGTCATCAGCAGGCTGCTGGTCAGGCCGTACTCACTCTCGCCTTTGAAATTGTCTTCCATATTCAGGCCGAAGCGGATGTAGTTCGGTCCCCAGCCTTTCTCATGGGCATTGATGATCAGCGTGTGGCCGATGTCGGTTCGCTCCAGCCGATAGGTCACCGTCTCAAAATAGCCCAGCCCGTAGACCCGTCCGAGATCCTCCTCCAGCTGGCGGGCATCCAGCAGCTCACCGGTCTTCTGGGATATCCGGGAAAGGATGAACTGATCCCAGAGCACACTGTCGTTAATCAGCTCGATTTCCGTAATCACCGGCGCATCCGGTTGACCCAGCCGGTGGGCCTGGCGATAGTCGCGATACTCTGTGGGCGTTACGGTCAGGGCAGAGAGCGCCTCGGTCTGCTCCAGGGCGGCCTGCGCACCGAGATCGATGATTTCAGCTACGCGGTCGAAGTCGGCAGAACCAATTTCGCCGAACTGGGGGCGAATCAGGACATCACCACCCGTGATGGTGCCAACCTGGGCAGCACTGTTGAACCCGGTCAGATAGTCACTCAACTGGGACATCACATCGAGCGCATCGCGGATATCCCTGGCGCTGCGCAGGGGGGTGCTCAGATCCACGGCGATCACAATGTCTGCGCCCATCTCGCGTGCCACGCTGATCGGCACATTATTGGCGAGGCCGCCGTCCACCAGCGTGCGGTCACCGATCACCACCGGAGTGTAGACGCCCGGCACTGACATGCTGGCGCGCACGGCCTGGGCCAGGTTGCCCTCGCCCAGCACGACCTCCTGGCCCGTCTCCAGGTCCGTGGCCACCGCGCGATAGGGCAGGGACAACTCATCGAAACGGGAAACCGTTGAAGCCGCCATGAACATCTCGTTCAGAAGGATCTGCAGACGCTGGCCCTGCACAATGCCCTCCGGTATACGGAATTCACCCTCGCGCCAGCCGAGGTCAATGTCGATGGCGTAGCGCAGCTGATCCTGCTTGCGTCGAATGGACAGATCCGGGCGCGGAGTGCTGTCACTGAAACCCTTCTCCCAATCCGTCAGGGAAAAGATCTCGCGGATCTCGCTGGCGTTGTAGCCCATGGCATAAAGTGCGCCCACGGCGCTGCCGGCACTGGTTCCCACCACCAGGTCGATGGGTATGCGCTGCGACTCCAGCACCTCCAGCACGCCCACATGGGCACCGCCCTTGGCCCCACCGCCGCCCAGCACCAGGCCGATCCGGGGCCTTTGTCCCGTAGCGCTGTCCTTGACAGCCATAGCGGGTGTGGCCGCGCTGCCGTTGTCGGTATCCGCAGCAGCTTCCCGGAGCGGGGTAAAGGCAAGCAGGATCAGAGCAAGACACAGCAGGGTCAGACGAGGAAGAAAACAACGGGGAAGAAGACGGAGTAAAGGAGTGGGCAGCATGAATCCGGGCATCAATTGTTATTTATGTGAATGCTTTCACTATATCGGCTCATCCGTTCCGACCATAGCCCTGCAGGCTGAGACTTGTCTCACTTTTTGTCCGGTTACATGTTGTTACGATGCGTCTGTCAGTTGTTGTCACCTCCTCTGTAGTACCGGGTAGAGCTGATCGGGCGTTTAGAACCCATCAAAAAAATAATCATAAGCGATGAAAACCCGGGCGCTGCTGTGTCCCCCCTTTTTTCTGACTTTTTTTGTCTGGAAGGGGTGTTCTGTGCCTGAAAAAAAATCGGGATGTCGTCGTTCAGAAGCCTGCTTGCGAGTAACAGACAAGTCGCAGCACCGCCTCTGATGGCCCCCAACAAGAATTTTAAAGAGGCAGAACCATGAAACTCACGTTTGTCCGGGCGCCCCTGCGCCGACGATACCGGCAGCACTCTGCCGGGACCCACGCACTGACTTCCCTGTTTTCACTGCTGGCCCTGATCCTGCTGACGCCCCTGGCGGCGCAGGCTGACGAGACACTGACCGTCGATCTTGACCCTTCGCAGATGATGGTCACCGCACTCACCCACCCCCAGGATCTGCTGGGTGGTCAGCTGACGGCCGATGTCCGGCGTATCGCCTGGGAAACCGGAAGCCCTTCGCTTTCCGGTCTGGAAATTCTGAGCCAGCCGGAACCCCTGACCATCAGCCAGGGTCAGGCCCTGCAGCTGAGCGTCACTGCAGCCGGTCAGGATTTGCGTTATTTCTGGCGCCACAACGGGATTCCTCTGGTAGAGCAGCGGGATTCTCAGCTGCTGGTGCCGATAGCGGGCCCGGAGCACAGCGGCTGGTACAGCGTGTTGGTAAACCAGGGCAGTGAATTTGAGCTCAGTCATACCGTCTATGTCGAAGTTGACTATCAGTCAGCCGTGCCGCAAAGCGCTGCAATGGAAGCCGCTGAAGGTGTGCCCCTGTCTCTGCTCTACTATGGCGACTATGAAGACGATTATGGCGATTCTGCAGAGTACCCCACCTATCAGGCAGAAATTCCGGCGGCCAGCGTCATCACCACGGCGCTGACGGACCCCCGTGACCTGCTGGGCAGTCTTCTGACCAGCGAGATCCAGCGTATTCAGTGGCATGCCAGCGGCCAGACGCAGTCGCGTCAGGCTGTATTTTACAGCCAGCCAGAGCCGACCCGCCTGCAGCAGGGGCAGGATCTCCTGCTCTATGCCAGCGTCAAGGATCCGGATGCGCGGGTTTTCTGGCGTCATAACGGCGTCCCCCTGGAAAACCAGCGGGGCCACGTGTTGCAGGTGAATGCGGCTGGCATGGAACACGCCGGCTGGTACACCGCACTGGTTCTGGTGAATGGTGAATTCCACCTGAGTGATTCGGTGATGGTGGCGTTTGATTTCAGCAGCCATCTGCAGTCAATGGAAGGCATCGAGAGTGCCCGTCTGCGCTGGGGTGCCCCCACGCAGCGCGAAGATGGCAGCCCGATGGCGAACACGGAAATCACTTCTTACCGTATCTATCACGGCACGGAAGATCTGGGCTGGGTGACCGAGTACGAAATCCCGAACTCTGATCCGATGAGCTACCTGTCATTTGAGATACCCAACCTGATTCCGGCACGGCATGTTTTCGCCATCACCGCGATCGATCGCTACGGTCAGGAGAGTGAGCCCTCGATTGTGGGCTTTAAAGACGTGGAGGCCAATATCTGAGAGCGCTGAGTGCTTACCCCTCACGCTGTGTGCAAAGGTTGCGGTAATTGAAAACAAAAACAGGCGCCCGCACCAGGCACATTGCTCGCCACAATTCCTGACTGATGTAACTCCAGAATCCTCCGGACAATATGCAGACCCAGACCACAACCCGCAGCAGATGTTCCTGCCGACTCTGATGCTTCCTGATAGTGCCGCTCAAACACCAGATCCAGCGCTTTCTCGGACAAGCCAGGGCCCGAATCCCGCACACTGACTTCAATGCCTTTCTGGCAGGCATTCACGGCAATGACGATCTCTCCGCCTTTGGGCGTATGTCGCTTGGCATTCACGATGAGGTTTTGCAGCACGCGTCCGATCAGGCTGATATCGGCCACCACCGCCGCATGCTCGATAGTGGATTCGATGCGCAGCGTGACAGATTTCTCCGACAGCTCCAGTTCAAAATCCTGTGCGGTGTCATAGATCAGCTCCAGCAGCGAAAAGGCTTCCCGGTGCACACTGATTTCCCCGGAATCGATTCTTGAGAGTTCAAACAACTGGCGTATCAGCTCTGCCAGGTGCTGCGTGTGGCGGTAGGCAATATCAAGGTACTGGTCCTGCTTTTCCGGCGACAACTGCCTGCCTTTAAGCTTCAGGGTTTCCAGGTAGCCCTGCATGGAAGCCAGAGGCGTACGCAGGTCGTGGGACACATTCGCGACCAGATCGCGGCGCAGGCGGTCAGACTCGCGCAGCTGGTCAAACTGGGCCTGAATGCGCTGCTGCATCTGGCTGAACCGGGTCTCCAGCGATTGCACTTCATTGCCCCGGGTTCGCGCTAGCGCAGCTACTGCCTGCGGATTGCCGGAAAGGCGGCTGGCGAAGCTCTGTGCCCGGGCATCCAGCTGGCGCAGCGGCCTGGTGACCCGCCGCAGCAACCAGAAAGCCAGAATGGCAGAGCTGGCCAGAACCAGGCCGAGCAGGGCCAGGCTGGTCTTGAGCACGTGGCTGGCGGCCAGCTGCTCTGCCAGAGTCGCCTCCTGCTGTCCGCTCAGCAGAATATACAGGTAGCCGCCGGGCCCGATATCCGCTGGCAGCGCGGCAACGGAAAATATCATGGGGCGCTCGGCTGCGCGCGGGTTGTCACCCATCACCAGACCCGCGTGTTGCCGGTCGAGACGCCGCAGGACGGGTTCGAGATCAATCCGGCCGGGCGCCACACTGCTTTCGGGCAGGGCATGGCCGAGAATCCGGCCCTGCTCATCGAGCAGGTACACTTCAACCGCGGGATTGATCATCATCACATGCATTGCCATCTGCTTCAGCGCCGGCTGATTGGGCTCGCCATCGGGTGCGCGCAGGGGTTCATACTGGTGGTCGAGAATGTACTGCGCCAGCCCTGCATGCAGCTGCTGCGTGACCTCCAGATGGTAGCGGCTCGACTGATGCACAATGATCCAGGCGCTGCACAAGAGCACCGCCGCCAGTAGCAGCAGGGTCAGGCCACTTAACTGCCAGTGCAGCGGACGGCTGGAACGGCTCATGCCGGTAGCCGGGCGGCCGCGGGCAGAGCGGTGGCGGGCGGTGGGGTCTCCGCCAGACGGTAGCCCACGCCCCAGACCGTTTCAATCAGGCGTGGCTGGCTGGCATCGGCCTCAACTTTGGCGCGCAGGCGGTTGATGTGACTGTTGACGGTATGCTCGTAGCCCTCATGGCCATAACCCCAGACTTTGTCGAGCAGTTCAGAGCGCCGGAAAACCTTGCCAGGGTGCTGGCAGAAAAACAGCAAGAGATCGAACTCGCGGGCAGTCAGCTCGAGCAGGGAATCCCCGGCCATGACCCGACGCTGGTCCGGCCAGATTTTCAGGTGATGACGCAACAGGCACTCATCTGCGGCCTGGCCTTCACTCTGAGGCAGAGATTGCCGCTGGTGCCGCCGCAGCAAGGCTTTCGAACGGGCCTTCAGTTCCGCCATGCTGAACGGTTTGGTGAGGTAGTCGTCCGCCCCCAGCTCCAGGCCCAGTACCCGGTCCAGCTCGCTGCCGCGCGAGGTTAGCATGAGCAGAGGGGTATTCAGGCCAGAGGCTCTTACCGCGCGGCAGATATCCAGCCCGTCTACCCCGGGCAGTTGCAGATCCAGAATCAGCAGGTCAAGTTGGGGGTCGCTGGCGCGTTGCAGACCCTCGCGGCCGTCTTCACAGATCTCGACATCGGCTTGCAGATCGCTCAGGTGCAGTTGCAGCAGGCGGGCAATATCCGGCTCATCTTCCACGACAAGGAAACGGAAAGGGGGGGTGATTGCAGAAAGGGCAGAGCCGGCCATGGGGCCTCCCGGAAAGTATTGGATCAGGGGTTTCCGGGTAGACCGGCAGGGCGGCGAAAAGTTCCCGGGCTTTCAGGCAGCCCGGAAAAAAGCAGGAATCAGCTGCGGCTGGTGACTTCCACCAGGTGGAAACCGAACTGGGTTTTCACCGGCCCCTGCACTTCACCAACGGGAGCACTGAAGACCACTTCATCAAAGGCCTTGACCATCTGGCCAGGACCAAACTCACCCAGATTGCCCCCATCGCGACCGGAAGGGCACTGGGAATGCTTCTGTGCCAGCTCGCCGAAATCGGCACCATCGGCAATCTGCTGCTTCAGGTCTTTACAGGCTTCTTCGGTTGGAACAAGGATGTGTCGGGCAGATGCTCTGGCCATGGGAAAACTCCTTTTGAGTATGGGTTGTTGAGTGTTGCTTGTTGAATGCTCGTGTTGATACGGATTGTGCCGCCAAGGCTCACAGTCGTTCTATCAGAAAACGGGGGTCAAGCGTATCGCCAGGCATCTGCCGGATCAAGTCAGGCAGACGGCTGAAGTCGAAAGCACGCACCCGGGCCGGCTTCAGCCTTTCGCGCAGGTCACCCCATTCGCGGGCCTCATCGGCCGTGTAGGCAACCATCCGGGAGGCCAGGCGCGCACCGTGGCGCTGGCTGAAATCCCGCCCCTTGAGGTATTCCGACAACAGCGCCATAACCAAGGCCGGTTCGGTAAAATGGCCGCCAAGAGATACGCTCATGCGACCCTCCTGAACCGCCAGCAGTGCGCTGTCCAGCCAGTCGATTCCACCCGTGACCAGCTGATTCCGGCGGGCGTCTGCGGCATCCAGTATGCCCATGGCCATGTTGTCATTGGCTGCCCAGTAAATCCGGGTCTGCGGGTAGCGCTGCAGCAGCGAAGGGGTCATCTGCGCGGCTTCACTGCGCGACCAGTTCGCATGGAGGCTCTGCCCCAGAGACCAACCAGGCTGGCTCTCCATATACCGTTTCAGCCCCTCAGCGCGCGCAGCCGAACTGGTTGAACTCGGGGTGCCGAGCAGGGCGATGACCTCAGAGCCAGCCCCCTGTTTCCGGGCCGTCTCCGCCAGATGCTGCATCAGCTGACGACCGGCGGCAACATCGTCCGGCAGAAGCTGGCCTATCCAGTAGGGGTATTTCTGGCGCGGGCCGCCCAACGCCTCCTGATCAGACAGACCAATCCCGGAATTAAACAGGAACACCGGGATGCGGGCATCGTTGGCCGCCGGGATCAGCTGCCGGGCGATATCCTTGTAGTTATGGAACATGATGGCATCGGGCCGCTTCCGCTCACCCAGAACCTGCCGCACCTGCTCGCGCATGAGGATGTGATTTTCTTCGCCGTAGCGGATATCCAGCTCGATATGCAGGTCTTCTGCTGCAGCGCGGCCGAAGAGCTGCGCCCGTGCCCAGAACCCCGAAGTCTCATCGGCATTTTCCGGGTGCAGGGTGGTGAACCAGACCACCCGATGTGTCATCGCCGAGACCGGCTGCCAGGCAATACATAGCGCCACCGCCAGCAAGAGCGGCAGGTGGCTGACACCTGAGCCTTTGAGTCCGGGCATGCGAGCGTGGCTTCAGCGGGCGGTCTGGAAAGCCTTGCCGACGGCGATGGCTCCCTTCCAGGCGGAATCGCTGATGGCCTTCTCATCGCGGAAGTAGCGCACCGCCACCTTGTTTGCGGTGGAATCCGTCTGCCAGATCGTGATCTTGCCTTCGCGCTCGTCACCTTCGCGTTTTTTCCAGCCGTCGCCCAGGCAGCTCTTGACGCTGCTGTTCAGAGCCGAGTGCCAGTTGGCGGCAGAATAAGGGCCATTAAAGCG
>JAUIAZ010000162.1 GCA_030427465.1 Gammaproteobacteria bacterium
TATCCGTAACTGACCGTTGCGACTTCCGTTGTGTCTATTGCATGGCGGAAGACATGGTTTTCGTTCCCCGCAAGCATATTCTCAGTCTGGAAGAAATCGAACAGGTGGCGCGTGGCTTTGTGGCACTTGGCGTCAGGCGCATTCGGCTGACCGGAGGAGAACCCCTGGTACGCAAAGGGATTGTGAACCTGTGTGAACGCCTGGCCGCGATTCCGGGGCTGGATGAACTGGTCATGACGACCAACGGCTCGCAGTTATCACAACTGGCCGGGCCACTCAAGCAGGCGGGTTTGAAGCGACTGAACATCAGTCTGGATAGCCTTGAGCCGGAGAAATTCCGGGAACTGACGCGAACTGGCGATCTGGATCAGGTTTTGCGGGGTATTGAAGCCGCAACAGATGCCGGCTTCAGCCGCCTGAAAATCAACAGCGTGATCCTCAAAGGGCGCAATGATGATGAGGTGGTTCCGCTGACGCGTTTTGCCTTGTCGCAGGGAATGGACATTTCTTTTATCGAGGAAATGCCCCTGGGGGTTATCAGTGAGCACAACCGGGGTGAGTCCTTTCTTTCCAGTGCCGAAATTCGGGAGCATTTGCAGGAAGAGTGGTTACTGACTCCATCCACGGCGCAGACTGCGGGCCCCTCGCGCTATTGGGAAGTCGCCGGTTCAGGTAACCGGATTGGCTTTATATCACCGCACAGCCATAATTTCTGTCACTTGTGTAACCGTGTCCGTGTTACTGCTGAAGGTCGTCTGCTTCTGTGTCTGGGCAATGAGCATTCCGTGGATCTGCGGGCGGTGCTGCGACAGCATCCGGATGATGCCGTGGTGCTTGAGCAGACCATGCGCGAGGCCATGGCGCTGAAGCCCGAGCGGCACCATTTCAGTCACGACGATGAGCCGGAAATTCTGCGCTTCATGAATATGACCGGAGGCTGAGGCCCGGTTCGCCAAGGAGAAGTTGTTTTGCCACTTGAGTATATTGCCAGTTGCCAGTTGCCGACTCCCTATGCCGTTTTTCGCATGCATGGCTTTCAGGAGTCGAAAACGGGCAAAGAGCACATTGCACTGACGCTGGGTGATGTATCGACCCCTGAGCCGGTGCTGGCGCGAACCCACTCAGAATGTTTGACCGGGGATGCCCTGTACAGCATGCGCTGTGACTGTGGCTATCAGCTTCAGGAAGCACTTCGCAGCATTGCAGAAGCGGAACGAGGCCTGATCATGTACCTGCGTCAGGAGGGGCGGGGAATCGGCTTGCTGAACAAGGTCCGTGCCTACAATCTGCAGGACCAGGGGGCTGATACGGTACAGGCGAACGAACAGTTGGGCTTTGCTGCTGACCTGCGCGATTACTCCATCTGCCAGCCCATGCTGGAGCATCTGGGCATCCGTAGCATTCGCCTGATGACCAACAACCCCCGTAAAGTCGACTCACTCCGAAACATGGGCATTGAAGTGGTTGAGCGAGTGCCCATTGAAGTCGGGCGTAACCCGCACAACACCAATTACCTCAACACCAAGGCGGGCAAGCTCGGACATTGGCTGGCGACCCACCAGGACGATGAGTTGCCACCCCGTTAGGCAGGGTTTGACCCGGTTCAGCCGGCCGAGAGAGGTGTGGCCGGTGTATCCAGAGGTGCGGTTTTGTCAATTTGCTTCAGCCGCTGTCGTACCCGCTTGATGATCGAATCTGCATCCATGCCGAGGCTGCGATGCAGTTCGGCGGGCTTGCCATGCTCGATAAAGGCATCGGGAATGCCGATCAGATAAACCGGTGTCTGTACCTGGTGAGTCTGCAGGCATTCCAGAACCGCGCTTCCGGCACCACCCATCAGGGCATGATCTTCCAGTGTGACCATCAGGTCATGAGTTTGCGCCAGGTTCAAAACGCAGTCTGTATCCAGAGGCTTGACGAAGCGCATGTCGATCACGGTCGCGTTCAGGCTTTCAGCTGCGACCAGGGCGGGTTTCAGCATGTTGCCGAAGGCCAGTAAGGCCACACTTTTGCCTTCACGACGGCAGACAGATTTGCCGATTTCCACGGTTTCCAGATCAGGGGCCGGCTCGCTGCCGGTACCTGCTCCGCGTGGATAACGCACGGCGGCCGGGCCAGTATGCTGATAGCCGGTGGAGAGCAGAAGACGGGTTTCGGCTTCGCTGGAAGGGGTCATGATCACCATGTTCGGAATGCAGCGCAGATAGGCCAGGTCATAGCAGCCCGCATGGGTCGGGCCATCTTCGCCCACCAGGCCCGCGCGGTCGATGGCAAACAGCACATCCAGATTCTGGATGGCGACATCGTGAATCAACTGATCATAGGCCCGTTGCAGGAAAGTGGAATAAATGGCCACCACGGGTTTCGCCCCCTCGCAGGCCAGCCCCGCTGCCAGCGTAACCGCGTGCTGCTCAGCAATGGCGACATCGTAATAACGGTCCGGGAAGCGCTTTGAGAATGCGATCAGGTCGGAGCCTTCGCACATGGCGGGTGTGATGCCGACCAGGTCTTTGTCGGCTTCAGCCATGTCACACAGCCACTGACCGAAGACATTGCTGTACTTGAGCGCTTTGGGCGCCGGCGCAGCAACCTTGACGCGGGGCTCAGGTTCGAGCTTGTTGATGGCGTGATAGCCGATCGGATCGCGCTCGGCCGGGGCGAAGCCTTTGCCTTTCTGGGTGACCACGTGCAGGAACTGCGGGCCGCTGAGTTCCTTGATGTTATCCAGAGTCTCCAGCAGCAATGGCAGGTCGTGGCCATCAATCGGGCCAATGTAGTTGAAACCCAGTTCCTCGAACAGGGTGCTCGGGCTGGCTACCATACCCTTGAAGTGTTCTTCGGTCTTGCGCGCCAGTTCCATCAGACCAGGGGCACCCTGCAAGACGCGTTTGCTGCTGTCACGCATGCTGTTGTAAGTGCGGCTGGACAGCAGACGCGCAAAATAGTTGGACAGGCCGCCGACATTCTGGGAAATCGACATGTCGTTGTCATTCAGCACCACCAGCAGGTCGGCACCAGTATCGGTGGCATGGTTCAGGGCCTCAAAGGCCATGCCGGCGGTCATGGCGCCATCACCGATCACGGCGATGGCCTTGCGGGATTTGCCTTGCATGCGGCTGGCGAGTGCCATGCCTAGAGCGGCACTGATAGAAGTACTGGAGTGTCCCACGCCGAAGGTGTCGTACTCGCTTTCCTCGCGTCGAGGGAAGGCCGCAGGGCCGTCTTTCTGGCGGATTGACAGCAGTTCGTCGCGGCGGCCGGTCAGAATCTTGTGCGGGTAGGCCTGG
Source organism: Gammaproteobacteria bacterium (assembly GCA_030427465.1). GTDB lineage: Bacteria > Pseudomonadota > Gammaproteobacteria > Pseudomonadales > Oleiphilaceae > JADJWY01. The sequence goes on from JAUIAZ010000162.1 coordinate 3,288, forward strand.
TGGCCCACGTCCCAGACCAGGCGGTCATCCGGTGTGTTGAAAATGTAGTGCAGGGCAATGGTCAGTTCGACCACACCGAGGCCGGCACCAAAGTGTCCTCCCGACTGCCCGACGCTATACAGCAGATACTCCCGCAACTCATCGACCAGTAGCTGCAGCTGTTCCTGGTTCAGGTGGCGCATATCCGGAGGACTGCTGATCCTGTCCAGAAGCGGAGTGGCTGGCCGCTGCCGGGGTATGTCAAAAAACGTGCGGGGTTGATGCATCGGCATTGATGTCCTGTCTACCGTGTCGTGCGATTATATGTCAAAGCAGGGGCCGGGGTAAAAAGTCCCGGTCAATGATTCCGTTCGGCAATGAATGTGACCAGCCCGGAGAGCGGGCTGGACTGGCCGCCAAGTTGCTCCAGGGCCAGGTGCGCTTCACGCACGATGCGATCCAGCTGGTCGCGCGCGCCGTCCAGGCCCAGCACCGTGGTGTAGGTGGGTTTGTCGCCTGCTTCGTCCTTGCCTGCCGTTTTGCCCAGCGTCTGGGTGTCACTTTCCTTGTCGATAATGTCATCGCGGATCTGGAATGCCAGTCCGAGTGCCTGGCTGAAGCCGCGCAACAGTTTCTCGCGGTTGGTATCCAGGCTGTCTGCGGCCATGGCTCCCATAATCACGCTGGCTTCGATCAGTGCGCCTGTCTTCATGCGGTGCATGGTCTGTAGTTCGTTCAGGGTGGAAGCCTCACCGACGGCCTCCAGGTCAATCATCTGGCCGCCCACCATGCCCTCACTGCCAGAGGCCCTGGCGAGCTCCTGCAGCATGCCGATGCGCTGATCGGCACTGTAGTGGGGTGCGGTTGCCAGCACCTCGAACGCCCGGGTCTGAAGGGCATCTCCGGCCAGAATGGCAGTGGCCTCATCAAAGGCAATGTGGCAGGTCGGCTGGCCGCGTCGCAGATCGTCATCATCCATCGCTGGCAGGTCGTCATGCACCAGAGAATAGCAGTGCAGCAGTTCGACCGCGCAGCCGGCTGTCATCGCCGTTTCCGGTTTGCCGCCCAGTGTTTCACAGGCACAGATGGCCAGCAATGGCCGTATGCGTTTGCCCCCATTGAGCACAGCATAACGCATGGCCTGTATCAGGCGCTCCGGTGCCTGACGGCCGCCTTCCAGCAATTGCTGCAAATGCTGTTCAATACGGGCGTGATACTCGCGCCGGTAGGCCTGAAAGTCCGCCGCAGCGGAAAGCGTGGTAATCATTCGGCATCCGGAGTGAAGGGCTTTTCAACCAGTGTGCCCTGCTGATCTTCCACCAGCGTTTTCACTCTTTGCTCGGCTTCCTGCAGGGCGCTCTGGCATTCGCGCGACAGGCGGATGCCGGTTTCAAATGCAGACAGGGCATCATCCAGTTTCAGTTCGCCGGTCTCCAGACGCTTCACAATATTCTCAAGCTCTTCCAGGGATTGCTCGAAGTCAATGGTTGCCGGTTTTTCTGAAGAAGGGAGGGTCATGTGATTACAGCTCTGCCAATGGGTTGTGCAAACAGTATCCAAGCCGGATATGCAGGTCAATAACGGGAATTCCCCAGCATTTTACCCAACTCTGACTATACTTCACAAAAAAGCGGTTTTTATTGACTCAATCTCACGTTCCTTAAGGAGAAACGGGTGGATTTAGCGACCCTCGTTGGTCTCGTTGGTGGTTTTGCCATCGTTGTCTTTGCGATGGTGCTGGGTGGTTCACTGGGCATGTTTGTGGATGTGCCTTCCATCCTGATTGTTCTGGTCGGCTCGACACTGGTTGTTCTGATGAAGTTTTCCCTGGCGGGCTTTCTGTCTGCCGGGAAAGTTGCCGCCAAGGCTTTTGCCTTCAAACTGGACAAGCCCGAAGAGATTATTGAATCCGTTGTCGAGCTGGCAGATGCAGCGCGTAAAGGCGGGCTGCTGTCACTGGAAGGCAAGGAGATACCAAACCCCTTTCTGGCCAAGGGCATTCAGCTGCTGATTGATGGCCACGATGCCGAAGTGGTGCGATCTCTCATGAGTCGTGACCGCGACCTGGCGGTGGCCCGGCATGGCTCAGGGGCACAGGTATTCAGTGCTTTGGGGGATGTCGGCCCGGCGATGGGGATGATCGGTACCCTGATTGGTCTGGTGGCGATGCTGTCCAACATGGATGACCCGAAGTCCATCGGGCCTGCTATGGCCGTGGCCCTGCTGACCACGCTCTATGGCGCGATGCTTGCCAACATGGTAGCCATTCCCATTGCAGACAAACTGAAGCTGCGTATGGGTGAAGAAGAATTGATCAAGACCATGGCCATTGATGCCATATTGGCTATTCAGGCGGGGCAGAACCCCCGCGTGATCGAAAGTATGCTGCGTACCTATCTGCCAGAAGGTAAGCGCGAAGTAGCGGCTGAGTAGCAGGGTCCGCCGTGAGTGACGAAGAAGAAAAAAAATGCCCGGAATGTGTCCCCGGTCTGCCCGCGTGGATGGGGACCTTTGCCGACCTCATGTCGCTGTTGATGTGTTTCTTCGTGCTGCTTCTGTCCTTCTCCGAGATGGATGTGCTCAAGTTCAAGCGCCTGGCCGGATCCATGCGCGAAGCCTTCGGGGTACAGCGTCAGGTAGATGTCACGCAGATTCCCATGGGTACCAGCATCATTGCTCAGGAGTTCAGTCCGGGTAAGCCGGAGCCTACTGCCCTGCAGACGGTCATGCAGCAAAGCACCGATACCGAAAGTCCGCAACTGGAGCAGGGCTGTCAGGAAGAGATTGAGGAAGCACTCGCGGAAGAGTGCCCGAAAGTACAGGGCGAAAAACTCTCCGATATTGTAATTGACAAGATCCGTGAGCTGACGGAACAGACCGAGAATGATGCCATTAACATGGCAGCAGCGATGGAATACGAGGTACGTAACAATCAGGTCGAAGTGGAAACACGTGGCCGGCGTATCGTTATACGTGTTCAGGAAAAAGGCTCATTCCGTTCAGGCTCTGCTGATCTGAACCCCGAGTTTTTTCCGGTGGTCGATAAGCTGATTGATCTGCTGAAAGACCTTGAAGGGCCGATTGCCGTGGAAGGGCATACCGACAACATTCCCATCAGAACCGCGCGTTTCCGGTCTAACTGGGATCTGTCTGCCGCCCGTGCGCTGGAAGTGGCGCATGCGTTGTTTGACAGCGGGGATCTGGGCGAAGAGCGTTTTTCCGTTGCCGGTTATGCGGACACCAAACCCCTGGTGCCCAATGACACCCCGGAAGATCGTGCCCGCAATCGGCGGGTGGAAATTATTCTGCAGCAGCCAGTGGATAACCAGACCAAAGAGCAGATCAAAGAAGCACGGCAGCAGAGCCCGGATATCCTGACGCCGGAACAGGCTGCTGAATGGCAGGAGCTGAGCCCCGATGAAATATTCTGATGCAGCAGGATATTCCGAAACACCATCTGCTCACGATAAGGAAAGGAGTCTATGGTAGATCATAGCGGCAAGGAAAGACGACGTTTCTTCCGGATCACCGATCAGGTCACACTGATGTACCGGCTGAAAACAGAGGACAGCGAAGCGCTGCCTCAGAAAGGGGTGCAGCCTGCTGCGGATATTCTCGGGCTGGAGCAGCAGATACAGGCGGCGATAGAGCGCCTGCGCGGCACCGGTGAGGCCGCAGTGCCGGTGCTGGAACTGCTGAACCAGAAAATCAACCGCCTCTGGAATCTGCCGGTCGACCACGAGGCCTCGGAGGGTGAGCCATCCATTGTGGACGTCAGCCTGAGTGCCTGCGGCATTGCGTTCCCAACCGACCACTATGTCGAAATCGGTGCGGAACTGGATATGAGTATCACCCTGATGCCGGAGCACGTGCGTCTGCGGCTGGAAGGCGTGGTCGTCAACCGCGATGAATTCGGGGAGGACTATTCCCTGGATACGGAAAATGCCACCAGCCCCTCAAGCGCAGCGGCCAACTATCTGTTGCGGGTCGATTTCACCGAGCTGCGGGATGACGACCAGGAAGTGCTGATTCAGCATGTGCTGCGTTGTCAGACGCGGGCCCTCAAGCAGCGACGGGAAAGCCAGAAGTAAGCGCTAGGTGCTGACGCCCGAATCACCGGCCGGTGCATCAAGGAAAGAAACCGTGCGTGTGCGAGTGCTGCCATCGCGGGTACGTTCTTCCATACGAATGCCTTCCAGCCGGTCGCGAACCAGCACCGTGCTACTGCGCGTTCCGT
>JAUIAZ010000163.1 GCA_030427465.1 Gammaproteobacteria bacterium
CTAGCCCGGATTTCTCATGAAGCCTTGTCTCAGAGCATAATTCTCGGGCCGAGTGCTCTCAGGGCATGATTCAGGCTTTAGTCGGCTAAAAATCGATCGGGTTTCTTGGGTTTGTGATGCTCAAGATGCAACTTCCCCTTACCCCAGATTATTGGCTCTGGGTGGCCGCTTGGTTTTTATGTTTTTTGAAGACGGCGGTATAGCAGTCTGAACAGTTCTTGGTGAGGGTATGCCTCGCTCATCAAGAACCGGATGCGTCGGGTATTGCGGGTCACTACGGCACCGATCTTCAGCAGCCTCAGACGCAAAGTGTTAACGGATGCTTTGGCCAATTCGGTTTTCTTTAGCAACTGCCGTAGTTCCTCGAACAGGCAATATGCAAAGCCGGAAAGCAGAAGCCTCCACTGGTTGGTCCACCAGCGGGGGCTGGAGGTCCTGTCTGCAAATAAATCAAGCTGCTGATCCTTTATGCGATTTTCCATGTCGCCACGGGCACAATAGATGTCGCGGTAAAGTTTCTCAGGATCTTCACCGGTCAATGTGCTGATGATAAACCGAGGGTTATCGCCCTTGTCCGTCACTTCAACTTTGCCAACCACATACTGTGCCCAGGTCCAGCTGTGGGCTTTGTAGATCAGCGGCAGGCAGAAAGACACCTTCTTACCCGTCATTGCATGAATCTCCCGGGCGACCTCAAAGCCATTCTCTGCCTTCTCCACCAGCCGGCTGTTTCGAGCAATACCGATGACATAGTCAACCTTGTTTCGTTCGCACCACTGCAGCATGTTGATGCGGCAGAAGCCGCTGTCTGCACGGATGATAATCCGGGTTCTGGGCCAATGGCTTCTGATGAAGTTGACCAGCAAACGGGTAATTGCCCAACTGTGTTTTGCCGCATCGATATTGCTCGGCCGCAGGTAGCTGACCAGCAAGTGTCTCCCGCAGAAAACGTACAAAGGCAGGAAGCAATAGTGATCGTAATAGCCGTGGAAAAACTTACCGTCCTGGTTGCCATGCACCTCAATATCCGTGGCATCAAAGTCCAGGACAATCCGCCGTGGTGGCCGTTTGTGGGCTTTGATAAAGCGCTCCCACAAAACCCGATGAGCTTCAATGACAGCTTTGCGATCAACGCTCTGTTCCAGGCGCCCAAGTGTGGATCGGCTGCCCAATGTGCTATCGCGATTAAGGGCGGTTTGCAGTCCGAAGTCATTCCTCAAGGCATCGTGATCATTGAGATCTTCATAACCACAAGCCAGGGCATAAAGCCTTTGCCGCAGAAGATCTTTCTTATCGTGCTTGATCTTGCCGGGCTGGCGTTCCTCTGGAAGGCATGCGGCGAGTTTCTCGGTCAGCTGGCAGCGCTTGTCGATTTCACGTAGCAGGAGTAATCCGGCATCGGAGGTGATGTGTCCGCCGGAAAATTGAGCAATAACCTGGCGTTTTTGGAGTGGCGAAAAGGCAAGGGATTCTGGTAGCATTTTGTCCGACGGCGGTTGTGTTGGTTTTTCTTTCTAGTCAATTGAAATTCAAACACAATTCGCCGTTTTTTGTTAGTGCTTCATGAGAAATCCGGGCTAGCGACCGCGCCAAGGCGAACGACTGCTCATTCGGTTTGGTTTCTGTGCCCTCGACTATGAATTCAAAATCTCCATCGGGGGAATAATACCAGGTTGTTTCTCCCTTCTCTCGCTTAAAGTCTTCGACTCGCATCCTGACTCCAAAGGGTGTTAACGCCCTGATCTGCGGCCCGACCGAGCGGAGCCTTTTGGGCATAATAGCGCAGCGGCCCAAAAAGGCGTAGCGACCGAGGGTCCAGCGCGGCGAGCGAAGCGAGTTGCGCGATGCAGGATCAGATTGTTATGAAGCATTGAATACCAGAAGCAAAATGGGTGCACTGATTAGTGCAGCAATTATCGGGAGCAGGACTGCGATAGCAATAGCTACGCCCGTATTTACCACCAATACTTTGCGAACATAAAAGAACACGGCAACTGTTCCAAGAATCTGACCTATCCCTATCATGCCCACCGTTGCAAAAATAGGCTGAAAAATTCCATTCAAAATTAGGGTAATCAGGCCAAACTGGACCGAGCGAGCAGTAAGCTTCTCTCTGACACCGAGTTTGCGTAGGAGAAAGTAAGAACAACCAATGAATGCTACTGCAACAACAGCAAGAGCGACAATTATGCCAATCAATCAGAAATTTCCTTCAGCGCATGCTTCATAACGCCTGCCACAACGGATTGGGTGAAGTGGCGGTGTTTTTGCGTCTTTTTGCAAAAACGATAACAGTTTACCCAAGTCCGGTTGATGGCAATTGTTATGTTTATTCTGCTTATTAAGAGGGACCATGTATTTCTAGCCCTTCCAGTTTATTAAACATTGCTTCGGGCACATCCCATTTGGGATTTTGAGCTGTGAGCGATTCTAGTTCTGGCTCTGGGTCGAAGGCAATTTTGATTGCACTGAAATCATTGCTTTGATGTTTTTGGATGATGCTATGCAATAATGACAACACTTCTCCATCATTGAGCGCAACGCTTGGATCACCTGATAAGGTGTACCGACGATAATAATCTGGCTGTGACCGCCAGAAAATAAGGTTTGCAGTTGCCTCTGAACAAAGTGGGCTGTCGATAACCCACTGCAATACTTCTGTACCATCGTCCCAGTTGTATATGTGTGCCAAATAATATAGCTCTGCCGGATGAGTTAGTTGCTCGAAGAGCTTTTTATCGGGCAACTCATCTTCCTTGTCGAAAGAGAACTCGAAAAAGTGCTCTTCGATAAAATCAATTTGGTCTTGGCTAAGTTTGTATATCGACATCCCTAGATCTCAGATTCTCTCTTGAAAACATAACGCCGCAATAAGCGGCCCGATTGAGCGAAGCCTTTGGGGTACAGTGCGAAGCACCCCAAACGGCGTAGCGATTGAGGGTCCGGCGCAGCGAGCGAAGCGAGTGGAGCGTACTTCATTGCCTTGTTAGGGCATGCACTAAGGTCACTGGAAAACATCATGAACGACTGTAACTCCCATTGCTGCCAAGCGTGCCAGCGCGTGCGATGACAATTCTATGGTGTAGTTTCGATTACTTTGAGAACTTATCCAAACTCTAACCTGGCCCTCTTTGCTTATTTTATTTAGAAACTCGCTATGTGGCTCAAGAACTTTAATCACTTCGTCAAGCACGTCTTCGATCACGTTGTCGGTAGATTCAGTCCATCCGTACGAAAATGGATTCGATGACCAATATCCTGTCGGATATACCCCATCAAGCTTTGTACCCTTGGAAGTTTTTCGAGGCTCACCTGCCCTCCAAGCCCGTTGAGGTTCAATGCCCAATGTTCGTGTCACGACATCAGGGTCGAGCGAGGGATGACTGATTCTGAGGTCAATAATATGTGCGTAAAGCTGCATTGCTCTAATTCACCTTAATCGCCCTAACGCCGGTAACAGCGGCCCGATTGAGCGGAGCCTTTTGGGGTAAAGTGCGTAGCACCCCAAAAGTCGCAGCGATTGAGGGTCCAGCGCAGCGAACGAAGTGAGTGCGCGAGGCTGATTACCCTTGTTAAAAGGCCCACTACTGAACCCTGCGGAGGATATAGTCTGCCAGGGTACGTGCTCTAAGTATTATGGCCAGAGAGGCAGCAACCTCAAACCCTGTAACTATCATATTCGCTTTAATTTCGTCCGTCAGGTAGGAAGAGGATTGATAAGCATCGCCTCCGCTCCAAAGGCCCCAATAAAGGAAGTAGTAAGCGGCATCAACCAAGCTATAGAACAAAGCAAAGGCCCCTAGTGCGGCCAAGAACACTGTCAGCCAGGATTTCGAGTTCATCGGCTCGATTTCTTGGTCTAAACCAGGCGGGACTATATTTTTCGCGATTGTGTAGGGAAATCGCCAAAGGAGAACTGCAATCACCAAGGGGACAATGGCGTTAGCAAAAAATATGATGTAGGGGCTGGTCAACATATAGCTCTCATCGAGCAAAACTTGCACAACTGTCCCGGACTGATTTAGCCCCATAAACGCAAGACCGATTGCGAAAAGCCGTACCAAAATCGACAAGTAGAATGTTGGCTTCATATTTTCGTCATGGCCTTTTAACAGCTTTATTCAACGTAGTAGGTTCTCATATTTTTTGAACCCATGGTTCGTTTATTCCAACTCTCATCTTAGGATACTTTTCAATCAAATCCCTCACAATCCCAAGCCCTTCCCATAGCACCCTACTCCACTCCCGCATCCTGATAATGCTAAAAGCGTACCGGGTTCGCTTATTTAGCCCACGCAAGAAAACCCTAACCAATTGAATCTTATAATATTCTCCCCCAGACCAGTAAAAGGTTCGCTTATTTCCCAGACTGTAGGGGCAGGCAAATTAACACTTGAATACTGTATTTTTAAACAGTACCATTCTCGCAAATGGAGGGAAAAGAACATGGATGTTCCACCGCGAATACCAGACAAGCCAGAAAAGTTTCTGGATCGATACCGGGCCTTCATTAGAGCCAAGGGCCTTGCTTACAAGACGGAGTCCACGTATCTGTACTGGGCACACCAGTTTATTCGCTTTCACAAGCTGAAAAGCGAGAAAGAAATCAATTCCGAAAAAGTTGAGGCCTTCCTGTCGCATCTGGCATCGCATCGTAGTGTGGCAATCAATACGCAGAAGACAGCGCTGAATGCCCTGGTATTCCTGCTGAAGCGATTCCTCGATATAAGCGACCTGGACATCAGTTTCCACCGCGCCAAAACGCCCAGGCGGGTACCAACGGTCATGAGCGAGGAGGAATGTCAGCGCGTCCTTGAAGAAATGCGTGGCCCGACCCAGACCATCGCGATGCTCATGTATGGCTCAGGCCTTCGGCTCAGCGAGTGCCTGCGTCTGCGCGTGAAAGATATCGACTTCTCAATGAACAATCTGGTCATCCGCCAGGGTAAAGGTCGCAAGGATCGGGTCACAATACTTCCAGCGATCCTCCAGGAAAAACTGCAGGCACAGATTCAGTATGTAGAGGCGGTGCATCGTCAGGACCTTCTCAATGGTCATGGTGCAGTATTTCTGCCTGATGCGCTGGATCGCAAATACCCTAATGCCGCGACAGAATTGGGCTGGCAATACATTTTTCCGGGGCCAGGCCTCAGCCGGGATCCGAGAAGCGGGGTCATGAGGCGACACCACCTGATGGACCGCAGTGTTCAGAAAGCTGTGAAGCAGGCTATTCGTAAGGCAGGCATCAATAAACAGGCAAGCTGCCATACCTTTCGTCATAGCTTTGCCACACGGCTTCTGGAAAGCGGCTATGACATCCGCACCATCCAGGAACTACTGGGGCATGAGGATGTCGCAACCACAGAGATATATACCCATGTCGTCAGGCAGGGCGCGAAAGGCGTAATCAGTCCACTGGATCGGGTTATGAAGCGTACAGGCGTCTTTGATAGGTCACAAAATGATGCGCGTGATCGTTTTTCTCGTCTGCAAGGTTAGTCTCACGGCTGATTTCTTCCCACTCCTGCAAGTCAGGTTCCGGGAAGAAAGCATCTCCCTCAGGCTCAGCCTGCACTTCGGTCACCTCCAGTCGATTCGCCAGTGGCAGGGCCTGACGATAAATTTCCGCCCCGCCGATCACCATGATCTCCGGTGTGCTCGTGGCGTCAGTCCCGATAGCGTCACTCGCTTTGTCGAGCGCCTCGCCCAGCGAACGGGCTACGATAACGCCATCAGCCCGCCAGCTTTCAGAACGGGTAACCACGATGTTCTGTCGGCCTGGCAGAGGCCGGCCAATGGATTCGAATGTCTTCCGTCCCATGATGATGGGGCGACCCAGGGTCCGCTGCTTGAAGAATTTCAGGTCGTTCGAGAGCTTCCAGGGCAGTTGGTTACGATAACCAATGACCCCGTTCAGCGCGCGGGCAACAATAAGACAGATCAGGGGTTTACTCACTTTGGCTCCCGGGTTCAGACCGCCACCGGCGCTTTAATGTGCGGGTGTGGGTCGTAGTTGAGAATTTCGAAATCATCGAAGCGGTAATCGAAGAGGCTGTCCGGTTGACGCTTGATGGCCAGCTGTGGCAGCGGCCTCGGGCTGCGGCTTAACTGCTCATCGGCCTGCTCGAGGTGGTTCAGATACAGGTGTACGTCCCCGCCTGTCCAGACAAAGTCACCTACTTCGAGTCCACATTGTTGCGCAAACATGTGGGTCAGCAGGGCGTAGCTGGCAATGTTAAATGGCACACCGAGGAAGATGTCGGCGCTTCGCTGGTAAAGCTGGCAGGACAGCCGACCATCCGCCACATAGAACTGGAACATCGCGTGACAGGGTGGCAGAGCCATGACATCGACGAAACCCGGGTTGTAGGCGACCACCATGTGGCGGCGCGAGTCCGGATTCTCCTTGATCTGGCGTAGCACATTGCTGATCTGATCGACAGAGTTTCCGTCTGGTGTCGGCCAGCTGCGCCATTGGTAGCCATAGACTGGTCCGAGATCGCCGTTTTCATCGGCCCACTCATCCCAGATAGAAACGCCATTCTCCTTCAGGTAAGCAATATTGGTGTCCCCCTGCAGGAACCAAAGTAGCTCGTGAATAATGGAGCGCAGGTGAAGTTTCTTGGTAGTGACCAGCGGGAACCCTGCGGACAGGTCGAAGCGCATCTGGTAGCCGAACAGGCTCAGTGTGCCGGTACCTGTACGGTCGGTTTTACGGTTTCCGTTGTCTCTGACATGACGCATCATATCCAGATATTGTTTCATGAGCTGGATTACCTCTGTTCAGCCTGGGGTTGTCGATAGGCCCAGATCATCAGGCCGATTCCGAATGCAATCATCGGCAGGCTCAGCACCTGCCCCATGGTGAGCCAGTCCCATGCCAGGTAGCCGATATGGGCATCCGGCTCGCGGACAAACTCCACCAGAAAGCGGAAGACACCGTAGAGTGCCACAAACAGACCGGCTACCGACCCGGTGGGGCGGGGCCGGGAAGAAAACAGCCAGACCGCAATGAACAGGCATGCGCCCTCCAGAGCGAACTGGTAAAGCTGCGAGGGGTGCCGGAGCAACTGGTCCGGATCACGCGGGAATACCATGCCCCAGGGCACATCGGTGGCTTTACCCCAGAGTTCACCACCAATGAAGTTACCCAGCCGACCAGCTCCGAGGCCGATGGGTACGAGAGGCGCCACGAAGTCTGCTACTTCGAAAAAGCGCCGGTTGAGCTTGCGCGCGAACAGCCACATCACCACGATGACACCCAGCAGGCCTCCGTGGAAGGACATGCCCCCGGTCCAGATGGCAAAAAGCCAGAGCGGGTCAGCCAGGAACTGCTCGAAATTATAAAAAATCACATAGCCGAAGCGGCCACCCACCACAACCCCGAGCGCGGCCCAGAAGATAAAGTCAGACAGCTGCTCTTCATTGAACGGTGCATCGGCCCGACGGCAGCGGGCCTTGCCCAAGAGCCAGGCGGCCA
>JAUIAZ010000164.1 GCA_030427465.1 Gammaproteobacteria bacterium
TCGTCGCCGGCAACCTGAAACCTGGCCTGAACGGTTTGCCCGGGCGGCCACGACTTCCGGGGTGCCATTTCTGCGGGATTATTATAGCACCCCGATGGTGGATGCAGAGATACCGATAGACCGGGTTCCTCTGGTGGCGATGGACTTTGAAACCACCGGTCTGGACCCGAATGAGCACGAAATCATCAGTGTGGGGCTCGTGCCTTTCACGCGTCAGCGAATCTACTGCCATCAGGCCGTCTACCTGCTCTTCAGACCATCACGCGAACTGCACCGGGAATCGGTTGTCATTCACTCGCTTACGCACGATACAGTCACCACGGCGCCAAGCCTGACTGAGGGCCTGCAACAACTGTTTGCCACGCTCAGGGGGCGTGTGCCTGTGGTGCATTGTCGTCAAATTGAAAAAGCTTTCCTGGATCAGGCTTTGCGCAAAGCCCATGCGCAGACCTGGCAGTCACCTTTGATTGATACCATGGATCTGGAAAGACAGGCGCTGGAGCGGCGCCGGGGGTTGCTAGGGCGTCTGTTAAGACGCCCGGCGGGCAGTCTCAGGCTGGATATCTGCCGCGAGCGGTATGGGTTGCCCGTCTACTCGGCCCATCATGCACTGACCGATGCTCTGGCCACTGCAGAACTGCTGCTCGCCCAGCTGGCCCACCATTATCCACCGCAAGTGCCGGTGGGCCATATCTGGGTGTAGCGTCAAAGACCTCAGGTCTTGGGTTCGGTCCGGAAACCCATCACCAGACTCACACACATCAGCAACAACACGAACGTGAAAGGCAGACCGGTCGAGATCGCGCCTGCCTGCAATGCCTGAATGGCCTCGGTTCCACCGATCCACAACAGCACGGCGGCAATTGCCCCTTCGGTACTGGCCCAGAAAATGCGCTGGGGTACAGGCGCATCGATCTTTCCACCGGCGGTAATGCTGTCGATGACCAGCGAGCCGGAGTCCGACGAAGTGATGAAGAATACCAGTACCAGCAGAATGGCGATGGAAGAGAGCAGGGTGCTCAGAGGCAGCTCATCGAACATCTGGAACATGGCCAGAGGAACCGAGGTCAGACCATCCTTGCCGAGTGCACCCACACCCTGCAGCACCTGATCAATCGCAATACCGCCATAAATGGACATCCACAGCACGGTAACAAGAGTGGGAACAATCAGCACCGCAACCATGAATTCACGAACCGTACGGCCTTTGGAAATGCGGGCGATAAACATGCCGACGAAAGGTGACCAGGAAATCCACCAGGCCCAGTAGAACACCGTCCAGCCCTGGAACCAGGCTTCGTCGGGACGGTCATGCGGGTAGCTCAGTGGCAGGATATTGCTGACATAGGCTACCAGGGTAGTCGGGATATTGCCCAGACCGGCGCCCAGGGCAACCGAGGCAACCACGACCAGCAGAACAAAGGCAATTACCATGTTGATGTTGGACAGCACCTTGACTCCGCCCTCAAGGCCTCTCACCACAGAAATTATGGCCAGCAGGGTGACGCCCACAATGACGCCGATCTGCAGTCCCATGCCTGCATCCATGCCAAATACATGATTGATCCCGGCCGCCGCCTGTTGGGCGCCCAGGCCCAGAGAAGTTGCCAGACCGAACAGGGTCGCCAGGACCGCCAGAATATCAATGATGTGACCTGGCCAGCCCCAGGTGCGGTCGCCCAGAATCGGGTAGAATACCGAACGGATGGACAGTGGCAAGCCCTTGTTGTAGGCGAAGAAGGCCAGGGACAGTGCCACAACCCCGTAGATGGCCCAGGGGTGCAGGCCCCAGTGATACATGGTGGCCCCCATGGCCATGCGGGCGGCCTCTTCGGTATTGGGCTCAATACCCAGTGGGGTCTCATACCAGCCAGTGAGGTAGGCCACGGGTTCCGCAACGCTCCAGAACATGAGGCCAATGCCCATGCCGGCAGCGAACAGCATGGCCAGCCAGGAGAGCATGCTGTGTTCAGGCTGGGCGGCGGCTCCGCCAATGCGGATCTTGCCGAAGGGACTGATGATCAGGGCCAGACAGAAAAGCACAAAGAGGTTCCCGGCCCAGATGAACAGCTTGTCAAAGTTACCGATGATGTCCCACTTGAGGCCATCCAGTGTAGCCTTGGCGGTGGCCGGCTCAGTCACCAGAGTGGCGACTATGAAGAGCAGAACCAGGCCTGCACTGATCCCGAAAACCGGGTTGTGTACATCAAAGCCCCACTTCTGGACATTATCCTGCCCGACGGAGTAATCGGTATTTTCTATACTGTACTTGTCTTCGCTACCTGCCATTTCTTTCCTCTTTCAGTCGGCGCGTCTCCGTAAACAATAGCAAGCCCGGCGGCTGACGGAAACCGTAGTACCTCTTCAGTGTTCGCAACCGTGCTGTTTCAGGGCCCATCTGACATGAATTCTGACCAGTTGGGATGGATGCTTGCGGCGACTCTTCAGAGCGCTGATTACCTCAGGGGTGCCGGGGGCATTCCCGAGGCCCACTGCCAGGTTTCTTAGCCAGCCCTCGTAACCGGTGCGGCGTATGGGCGACCCTTCCGTGCGTTCCAGGAACTGGGCTTCTGTCCACAGAAAAAGCTCGCTCAGACGACTGTTATCGAGCTGGTGCCGGGGTTTGAAATCGGCTTCCTGACTGAATTGGGCGAACTTGTTCCAGGGGCAAACCAACTGGCAGTCATCACAGCCAAAGACGCGGTTACCCATGGGTTTGCGAAATGCTTCGGGTATCGGGCCCCGGTTTTCGATAGTGAGATAGGAGATGCAGCGGTTGGCGTCCAGTACATGGGGCTCGGGGAAGGCATCGGTTGGGCAGAGGTCCAGGCAGGCACGACAGGATCCGCAGTGCTGATCAGTGAACCCGTCATCAACCGGAAGTGGTGCGTCCGTGAGAATTTCCCCGAGAAAGAAATAGGAGCCGGCCCTGGGGTGAATCAGCATGGTGTTCTTGCCGATCCAGCCAAGGCCGGCCTCACGCGCGAACCCTCGTTCAAGCACGGGTGCGCTGTCCACGAAGGCACGGAATTGTGTCCCTTCGAGTTTTCGCTGCAGAAATTTACCGAGATTGCCCAGGCGCTTGCGCATGACCTTATGATAGTCGCGTCCCAGGGCATAACGCGAAATATAGGCGGTCTCCGGGTTCTCCAGGCGCTCCCGCGTCGGGTCCTCTGGCGGCCAGTAGTTCATTCGTACACTGACACAGCGAAGTGCCCCCGGAACCAGTTGTTCAGGAGCCTGTCTCAAATCCCGGTGGCGGCTCATGTAGGACATGTCGGCCTGATACTTCAGGGCCAGCCATCGATCCAGTGCTTTTCCGTGCTGCTGAATATCCAGCCCGGTTACCCGGCAGTCAGCAAAACCCAGGCGCTGGCTTTCCTCAACGAGAGCGGTTTTTACCGGAGTCAGCAGTGGGTTGTCGGATTCTATTGATGTCTTGGGCATGGCAGGCAGCGGGTCAGAAGCTTGTCTGCAATATCATAACCCAGCCATCGGTCCTGTTTCAGTTCCACGCGCAATGGGACCTGCGAGGGATGATCCCTTCCCCTATGGCTTTCCGGGAGTGTCTCAGGTAATTGTCCTGTGTTTATAATGGGGGAAGTTCCGGGCAAACAGAATCGGGAGGTCCCATGAAAGAAGAGCTTGTCAAAAAACGCAAAGAGTTGATGGATCGGGTGGAGGCTATCCGGGCAGATTATCGTCGCGGCCTGGATGCGGATTCTGAAGAGCGGGCAGTGCAACTGGAAAACCGTGAAACCCTTTACGAGATAGAGCGCGTCTGTCTGGAAGAAATCGCCAAAATAGACGAGCAGCTTAAAGTTCTTGGCTGACTTTGAGGTCGGCGGGTGTGTCAATATCAAAGAGGACTCCGGCGTCTTCAGTGGGCCAGTGCGTCACTTGAATATCCGGCCTGCGCAGGATGCTTTTTCCTCCCTCATCTCCCCCTAGGCTCTTCATTAAGCCGGTCAGTCCGGGGCCAAACAGCACAGGGTGTCCGGACTTGCCCTGGTAACTTGGCCGCATCACCTGTCTGGGCGACAGGGTAGTGCCCAGCACGTTCAGGTGGGACAGGGTCTCAGGGTGTATCAGTGGCATATCAGCCAGGGCGATGGCAAGCGCCTGTCGGGCCGGGTTTGCGTCTTCTGCGTCCGTGCTCATCCGTTCGGACAGGGTACGCAGCGCCCATGAAAGGGAAGCCCCCATGCCTTCGGCCGCTATATCTGTGGGGCAACAGAACAGCTTCTCTGAGGGCTGAGCGGTCAGATGGCTGGCGAGAGTCGGGTCGTTATCCCGAATGACAACGAAAGGCTCAATGCCTGCAGCCCTGTACGCTGTCAGCGTGGCTTCGATTAATGGCTTTCCCCTAAATGGGCTGAGCAGTTTTGGGGAGCCGAAGCGCCGGCTGAAACCGGCCGCCAGCAGGATCCAGAGCATCAACGCAGAACGTCAGTATGGCAGGCTGCACTGTAGCCATCCGCCCGACGGCCCTGCTGTGTGCCAGCGCTTTGATTCTTGATCTCAACCAGCTGGGAAACTGCGGACAGCGCAATTTCAACAGGGGTTTTGGAGCCGATGGGCAGCCCCAATGGCGCTTTGATCCGGCTGACTTGCGCTTCATCGAAACCTAGATCCTGCAGTCGCTGCTTTCTTGCGAGGGAGGTCTGCACTGAGCCCATGGCGCCAATAAAGAACGGTTTTGCATTCAGCGCCTCCATAAGAGCCAGATCGTCCAGGCGCGGGTCATGGCTGAGTGTCATGATCGCGCTGGAAGTGTCGCTGAAGCGTTGCCGGATCAGTTCGTCGGGGGCGGCTTCAAGCACTTCAACCTCTGGAATCGGATAGGCCGAAAGGAAGGCTGGGCGCATATCCACCACCGTTACGGCAAAACCCAACTGGCGAGCGAAATCCGCTGCATACCGGGTAACTTCGCCCAGGCCAACCAGCAGCAGTTGATGCTGGGGGGGCAGTGTATGCTGAAAAAACCTTTCGTCAAACTGCACCACACTCCGGGTGTTCACGCTGCGCAAGTCCAGACGGCCGCTGTGTAGACAGACCTGTCTTTGGCAGGCTCGTCTCTCGCGGAGGGAGCGGGCGAGCTCTTCAAAGTGATGGACGGTTTCCGGTACAGGTTGGAGGTGCTCCAGCAACAGGTGTAGCTGGCCGCCACAGGGCAGGGCGAAGCGTTGCTGGTCGCCATCCTGATGCCCGTAGCGGATCCGCCAGGGGCCCTGGCTGCGACTCGCCCGATCAGCGAGTTCGCCGCTGCTCAGATCGTCGAACAGGCTTTCTTCGATACAGCCCCCCGAGACTGAACCAATGGCACCCTGGCCGGGCGCAAAGGCCATCCAGGAGCCGACCGGTCTGGGGGAGGAGCCCCAGGTCTGAATGACGGTACTCAGCCAGGTGGCATGGCCATCCCGTAACCAGTCGACAATCTGCTCAACGCAGCCCAGGCTGGCCGCTTTCACGCTGCACTCCCCGGCTTGAGAGGCAGTTGACGCAAACGCTTACCGGTCAGGCGAAAGTAGGCATTGCCAACGGCTGGAGCGATTGGCGGCAGGCCGGGTTCACCCACTCCGGTTGGTGCTTCGTCACTGTCGGTTATGATGACTTCAATGTCGGGTGTTTCATTCATACGCAGGAGCGGGTAGTCGTGGAAGTTCGACTGCACCACTTTTCCGTCGGCAAAATCGATTTCCCCAGAGAGTGCTGCGGTCAGTCCGAAGATGATGCCACTCTCCATCTGTGCGCGAACAATGTCCGGATTCACCGCAAGACCACAGTCTACGGCACAGACCACGCGATGCACCCGGATGCTTTCGCCTTCCAGACTGATTTCAGCCACCTGAGCAACGTAGGAGTGGAAACTCTTGTGAACGGCAATCCCAAGGGCACGTCCTTCACCCGGGTTGCTTCCCCAGCCCGCAGCCTGGGCTGCCTTTTCCAGTACGCCCCGCAGACGCGGATGGCCCTTGAGGAGATCCAGCCGGTACTGCAGCGGGTCTTCACCCGCCTGATGAGCGAGTTCATCAATGAAGGTTTCCACCATGAATCCGTTGAAGGAATGACCCACTGCTCGCCAATAGGTGATGGGAACACCGGGATCAGACAAGACGTGTTCAACGCGGATATGTTCAAAGCCATAGGGAACATCTTCGGCGCCTTCGATGGCGGAGACATCCGGTGAAATCAGAGGGGCCATCTTTGCCGCAAAGGAAACCATACCATGAGGAGACCAGTCCGGGGACAGAGCACCGGCCGCATCCCTGGCATAGTGATCGATCACCCGGGGGCAGGCGATCCGGTGGTGCCAGCTGATGGCTTTGCCCTCGCTGTCCAGCGCCGCCCGGAAGCGATGCAGAGACGCAGGGCGGTACAGGTCATGCTGGGTGTCTTCCTCGCGTGACCAGATCAGTTTGACAGGACGGTCAATATGTTTGGCCAACTCGACGGCTTCAGACACATAATCCTGATTCAGGCGGCGTCCAAAACCGCCACCCAGCAGGGTCTGGTGAATGTGGATATCGTCAGCAGCGAGTCCGCTGGCTCTTCGTGCCACATATTTGGCGATATCGGGTCCCTGGGTGGGCGCCCAGACATCGCAGCGCCCCTCGTGAATCCAGGCAGTGCAGTTCTGTGGTTCAAGCGTGGCATGTGCCAGGTAGGGCGCCCGATACTCAGCCTCCCAGTAGGCACTGGCCTGTTCATTGGCGCTATCCAGATCACCTTCCTTGCGCACTGTGTCTCCACTTTCCTGATCGAGATCCTGTGCGTACTGCGCGAATACGGAGGCGGTTGACAGCCCTTTTAAAGGGCCGTCCTGCCACTCGAGCTTGAGCTGGCTCTGCGCCTGTCTGGCCTGCCAGTAGGTTTCGGCGATGACGCCTACCCCCAGTGGTGTTTCTACCACCTTCAGAACGCCTGGCATGGCTTCCGCCGCTGAAGCATCCACTGAGGCCAGTGAGGCACCCGCACTGGGAGCGCGCGATAGTACCGCGTAAACCAGGCCTTCCTGTTCACTGTCAATGCCGTAGTGCGCCTGGCCGAAGCTCTTGGCTTTCGCATCCAGACGCTGGTTTTGTTTGCCGATGAGACGGAACTCCGAGGCCGCTTTCAGCGGCACCTCCGATGGCAATGGCTGGCTGGCGGCCAGAGAGGCCAGCTCGCCATAAGTGAGGGCGCGATTGCTGCCTTTATGGCGACATTCGCCTCCGGAGGTCAGGATGTCTGATTCATTCACCGCCCAGACCTGGGCAGCAGCGCTGACGAGCAGGGCCCGGCAGCTTGCACCGGCCTCGCGCAGCGGTTGCCAGCTGGTGCGCAGACTGGCGCTGGCACCGGTAATCTGCAGGCCAAACTCCTGAACGATATAGTCCTTGCCGGCTGGCGCAAA
>JAUIAZ010000165.1 GCA_030427465.1 Gammaproteobacteria bacterium
TTCTATCATGTCCGATGCCCCCAGCCAGTCTCTGTGGCATGCCCTGGTCAGGATTTATCAGCAGCCGGGTGTTGAGGCCCTCTGCCTGCGCCTGCAGGATGAAGCCGGGGCCAATGTGAACCTGCTCTTGTATGCACTTTACTGCGGCAGTCGGGGGGTGGGTTTGCCTCCGGGACACCCGCCCGGGCCTTTCGCCGTACTGGCGGACAGTGCAGCGCGAATTCGTCAGTTGCGCAGAGCCATCCCGAAAACGTCGGTGCTGCAGAACTGCCATACGGCCAACCTGAGCCGTCTGCGAGGCCTGCTGGCGCGTCTGGAGCTGTGTGCTGAGGGTCAACAGATAACCCTGCTCTCGCAATGGCAGGCACCACGGCCTGAATCCGTCCGGCCCCCAGTGCAAGATCGTCATGGCCCGACACGGCAGAGCCTGTCACTGCAGAATCTGCAACAGGCCTTGAGTCTTTCTGCTGCCATCAGACACCCGGAAACAGCAGTAATCGGAAGCGGAAAACACACGAAGGGGCTGAGTGAGCTACTCTTGAAGGCAGGCCTAACAGAACCGAGCGGAACATGAAGTGGATTTTACGACTACTGACTCTGATGTCGATGATCGTGGTACTCACCATTCCCCTGTGGATGGACCGCTTTTTCCTTAACCCGCAAAGCCAGCCGGCCTCCACACCTGAAACCGGGCTGCTCGAGCGCCTGCCCTCGCCTGCCCGGAACACCACCGTCTACAAATGGCAGGATGATTCCGGCCAGTGGCATTACAGCGACGCCCCTCCAACAGATGCCCGGACCCACGAAACACTGGAAGTTTCCAGTCAGACCAACATCATTCAGTCAACTCCGGTTCCCGAGGAAAAAAACCAGACGGCAGCACAGGACGGCAAACCCAAGCCGGAGAAAGACCAGGCCGGAGACAAGAACCAGGAGGATCTGTTTTCCCTGGACCGGATCCAGAACATTCTGCAGGAGACCCGCGAAGTCAGGGACCTGATGGAAAGCCGAAACCGTGAACTGGAAGAGATTACGGGGTCTGGTGAGTGATCCGTAAAGCGGATACCCTAGTCAGCGTAACTGATGAAAGGAGTTGACATGAAAATTCGTTCCAGCGCGCTGGTAGTGGGCCTGTGCCTGAGTATTTCCGTACAGGCAGAAGAACCCAAGGCCCCACCAGCCGGTGAAGTTGGCTACAGCTTCGGCCAGACCTTTGGTGTTCGACTGAAGGACACCATGCCGGACCTTGATATCGAAACCTTCATTGAAGGCATTCAGGATGCCTACAGTGGCAAGGAACCCAGGCTGGCACCGGAACGTATTGAGCAGGTCATGCAGGAATACCAGGTTTACGAACAGTACCAGCAACAGAAGCTGGTCGAGCAGCAGGCAACGGCCAACCGCGAAGCCGGCGAAAAGTACCTGGCGATGAACAAGGACAAGGCAGGTGTGATCACTACCGAATCCGGTCTGCAGTACCGTGTGATCAAGTCCGGTGAAGGCAACAGCCCCAAGCTGAATGATGTCGTTGAAGTGCACTACACCGGCCGCCTGTTGAACGACGAGGTATTCGACTCGTCTGAACAGCGAGGTCAGCCCGTCAGTTTTCCGGTCAATGGGGTGATCAAGGGCTGGGTGGAAGCGCTGCAGCTGATGAAACCGGGTGACCGCTGGGAACTGAGCATTCCGGCTGATCTGGCCTACGGACCAAGAGGAACGCCCAATGGCCGCATTGGCCCGAATGAAACGCTGATCTTTGAAGTCGAGCTGCTCGGGATCCAGAAGTAAGCAGCCGCTTTGCCTTGGGCTGAGCCGCCCGTGCGGCCGGCCTCTGCGGATTTCAGGGAACGGTTTCAGAAACGGCAACAATGTTGCATGACTGGGTACAAAGGAGCTCATTCATGCCCGTATCAGACGCACTGAAATTACTGCTGACCGAGCGTCAGGCCGCAGAAAAACTGCCCGCCAGCTATGTCGAGCAGGTAGAAACCTATCTCTTGCCCATAGCGGCACACATTGCAACGCACCATGAAAGGGCAAAAAAAGCACTGTTCTGGGGCGTTTCTGGTTCCCAGGGCAGTGGCAAGTCCACCTTGGTGCATTTTCTCGCCCATATCCTCAGACACCATTACCGCCTTTCTGTCGCGGTACTTTCCCTGGATGACTTTTACTGCGATCAGGCCGAGCGTGGTCAGCTGGCAGATGCCTGTCACCCACTGTTCCGTACCCGCGGTGTTCCCGGTACCCATCGCGTGGCACTGGCCATGGACACCTTTGATCGCCTGGCACGCGGCGAAGCCACCCCCCTGCCGCGTTTCGACAAAGCCACAGATAATCCGTTTCCGGAATCCGCCTGGCCGCAGTCGCCATCCGACTGTGACATCGTGCTATTTGAGGGCTGGTGTGTGGGCGCCGTGCCTCAGGCCGAGACCCAGCTGGATCAACCCCTGAATTTGCTGGAAGCTGAAGAAGATCCGGATGGCCGCTGGCGACGTGAGGTCAACCGCCAGCTACAACAGGATTATGCCGCCTGGTGGCAACGGCTGGATGGTCTGCTGCTGTTGCTGGCCCCCAGTTTTGAGCAGGTACATGAATGGCGCCGTTTGCAGGAGCATAAACTGCGACAGCGCTTCGAGGACGCCGGCCAGATGGTGCCGGCGGGCGTGATGGATGATTCCCAGATCAGTCGCTTCATCCAGCACTATGAACGGCTGACGCGATGGATTCTGCAGGTACTGCCGAACCAGGCCGACATTGTGCTGAACCTGCAGCCCGATCACCGCTGGAACCGTCTGATCCTGCAGCCGCGCGAGGCTCACCAGAATGACTGACTCTCACTTGACCCCGGATACCCGCTGGCTGGTCTTCAGTGATCTGGACGGGACCTTCCTGGATCATCACAGCTACAGCTACCAGGCTGCCCTGGATGCCTTTGACTGGTTTCGTTCGCAGAACATTCCGGTAATCTGGAATACCAGCAAAACCGCACGGGAAGTGCTCGAGTTCCGTTCTCGCCTGAATCCGGACACGCCCTTTATCGTCGAGAACGGCGCCGCCATCTACTGGCCGGCGGAGCTGAGTGCCCTGCCCCAATCGGTGCAGACCTTGCCCGTGACGACAATCGGCGCTTTGCACTTCCACGTACATCTGCTGGGCCCCGCCTATTCTCTGGTGCGTCAGCAGCTTGAAGCCCTTCACAGAAATTACAGTTTCACCGGCTTCTCGGAAATGGATACCGCCCAGGTGCAGGACTGCACCGGCCTGTCCGCCGAGGCAGCCGATCTGGCCAGACAGCGGGGCCACACGGAACCGCTGCTGTGGCAGGACAGCGAAGAGCGCAAGGCGGCATTCACGGACGAGCTGAATCGGCTTGGCCTGGCAGCTGTACAGGGCGGGCGTTTTCTCACGGTTGGCGGGCAGCACGACAAAGGCAGCGCGCTCAATTGGCTCGCCGGCCAGTACAGCCAGACCTGGGTGACGACTGCGCGCACGCTGGCACTGGGAGACGGCGGGAATGACATTCCCATGCTGCAGCAGGCGGATGTGGCCGTCACCATTCCATCTGCAAGCGGGAAAACCCTGAATATTAGTGAGCACGAGCACGTCATCAGACCAGCCAGGCCAGGCCCCGAGGGCTGGCATGAGGCCTGGCAGACATGGCGAAGAGACTTTTTCAATAACGATTAAAAGAAAACAAGGAGACATCCGGCATGGGCGATTTTTATCAGAACGGGATCATTACAACACTGCATAATCTCAGGCAGCGGCCACTGGAAGACCTCGAGGCCGAGCTCAAACGCTTCTCGAAAACGCGCCCCATGGCGCTGGTGCTTCCCTGTCTTTACTCCGAGCTGCTCGGACCGGCAATGCCGAACATCATCGAGCATCTGAAGCAGGTCGACTATCTCGAAGAGATCATTATCGGCCTCGACCGCGCGACCGAAGAAGAGTACCGCAAGGCACTCGAGTTCTTTTCGGTTCTGCCACAGCGACACCGGGTGTTGTGGAATGATGGTGGACGTCTGACTGCGATTGATGAAGAGCTCAAGGAAAGAGGCTTGTCACCAAGAGAACCGGGCAAAGGCCGCAACGTCTGGTTCTGTCTGGGCTATTCACTGGCCAGCGATCGCACCGAATCCGTGGCTCTGCACGATTGTGACATCCTGACTTATGACCGCAGCCTGCTGGCGCGCCTGATTTACCCGGTGGCCAACCCGGCGTTCAACTACGAGTTCTGCAAGGGTTTTTATGCGCGGGTGGCGGATGGCAAAATCAATGGCCGCGTCAGCCGTTTGCTGGTAACGCCCCTGCTTCGCTCGCTGAAGAAGGTGTTCGGTCACCTCGACTATCTCGACTATCTGGACAGCTACCGTTATCCGCTGGCCGGTGAGTTTTCCTTCCGCAAAGATGTGATCAATGATATCCGCATACCCAGTGACTGGGGCCTGGAAATCGGTGTGCTCAGTGAGATGAAGCGCAACTACTCGAATAACCGGCTGTGCCAGGTGGACATTGCCGATGTTTACGATCACAAGCACCAGAAGTTGTCCGTCGAAGACGACAAGGGCGGCCTCTCGAAGATGTCGATCGACATCTCCAAGGCGATCTTCCGCAAACTGGCCACCAACGGGATTGTCTTCAGCCAGACCACTTTCCGCACCATCAAGGCCACCTACTTCCGCATTGCCCTGGATTTTGTGGAGACCTACAAGAATGATGCGGAGATGAATGGTCTGGCCTTCGACGTTCACGCTGAAGAAGTCGCCGTGGAACTGTTCGCCCGCAACATCATGAAGGCGGGTGAGTACTTCCTCGACAACCCGATGGAAGCCCCCTTTATTCACAGCTGGAACCGGGTCATCAGTGCCGTACCGGATATTCTGGAGCGCATGGATGAGGCGGTGTCTGCCGATATGCAAGAATTTGGCGCAGGAGCCTGAACACTATGAGCACCACGCTTGAACAACGGATCGTCGCCCACCTCCACCTGCTTTACGGCCAGGAGAATGTGAACGAATTGTGTCAGTTGTGCCTGAAGGCGCTGCGGCTGAGTGGGGACGAAAGCCCCCCCACGCCACATTCGAATGTCTGGGACGAGCGTGATGCGCTGATGATTACCTACGGTGACACCCTGCGCGACGGTGACAGGACACCGCTGAAAACCCTGGCCGATTTCGCCTGCAGTCATCTCAAAGGCAGCATCTCAACCATTCATCTGCTGCCCTTTTTTCCCTACAGCTCGGATGACGGTTTCAGTGTCATGGATTACACCACTGTCAACCCCTCGGTCGGTACCTGGGAGGAAGTCGAAAGCCTGAGTCATCACTTCAAGGTGATGGGCGATCTGGTGATCAACCACTGCTCCGCCCGCAGTCTCTGGTTTAGCAACTATCTGGAAGATCGCGAACCCGGCCGGGGTTACTTTTATGAAGGTAACCCCCAGCACGATCTGTCGGCCGTGGTGCGTCCACGAACCAGCCCGCTGCTGAGAGAGGTGCAGACCACCAATGGGACACGGTATGTCTGGTGTACCTTCAGCCATGATCAAGTCGATCTTAATTTTGAGAACCCCAAGGTACTGCTGGAGTTTCTCGGTATCCTGCGCCTGTACCTGGATCGCGGCATTCGCTGGTTCCGCATGGATGCGGTGGCTTTTGTCTGGAAAAAACCGGGCACCCCCAGCATAAACCTGCCGGAGACCCATGAACTGATCCGCCTCTTACGCCTGTTGCTGGAACACGCGGCCAAAGACGTGGTGGTAATTACCGAAACCAACATTCCCAATGCAGAGAACCTGACCTATTTCGGTAACGCCAACGAAGCCCATCTGATCTACAACTTTTCGTTGCCGCCGCTGTTGCTGAATACGCTGGTGACCGGATCATGCCAGCACCTGAAGTCCTGGTTGATGTCGATGCCACCAGCACAGTACGGCACCACCTACCTCAATTTCATTGCCTCGCACGATGGCATTGGCCTGCGTCCGGCGGAAGGCTTGCTGAGCGACTGGGAGCTGAGCTCTCTGGTCGACACCATGCAGCGCTTTGGCGGGAAGGTCAGTTCCAGGACCTCACAGGATGGCCAGCCGAAGCCTTATGAAATCAACATTGCCCTGTGGGATGCGCTCAAAGGCACCGTACTGCATGGTCCCGACCAGTGGCAAACCGCGCGCTTCGTGCTGGCACACGGGATCATGATGGGCCTGGAAGGCATTCCCGGCATCTATATCCATAGCCTGTTTGCCACGGAAAACGATTATGACCGGGTGGAGCACACCGGTCAGTTCCGTTCCATTAACCGGCATATCTGGTCGATGGAAAGACTGCGCGAGGCCCTGAGTACCGATACGCACCATGCCTATGTATTCAACCAGATTCGCCGCCTGCTGAAGCTGAGACGGCTGCAGAAAGCCTTCCATCCGAACGCGACGCAGTATGTGCTGCACACTGGGGAACAGCTGTTTTCTTTCTGGCGTCAAAGTTCAGACCGCAGGCAGAGCGTGTTTGCGATTCACAATGTCAGTGACCGGCCCCAGACACTGAACCTTTCCGAGCTGAATCTGATTGCGAACGCGGAGTGGACGGATCTGGTCAGCGGCCAGGTCTATTGTGACCGGCTGGCCACCCTACAACTGGCACCCTATCAGTTTGTCTGGCTGACCAATCACCCCTGTGTGGAGTGAGTCTCGCTGAACGACCCAACGGGCCGACCGATACAGCGGAAAGGGAGCAGGACTTACCAGTCCACCCCTTTCTGAACCCGGATGCCCGCTTCATAGGCGTGTTTGACTGACTGCACCTTGCTGACGGTATCCGCGAGTTCCTGAATTTCTGTCGGGCAACCACGGCCAGTAATGATGACGTGCTGCATCGGCGGGCGCTTCTTCAACGCTTCCAGTACCTCATCGGTGGGCAGGTAGTCGTAGGCCATCATGTAGGTGATTTCGTCGAGCATGACCAGATCGATATCCGGGTTCTGCAGGAAAGACTGGCCTTTGGCCCAGACTTCGCGCGCTGCCTGAATATCGGTCTCGCGGCTCTGGGTTTCCCAGGTAAAGCCCGTGGCCATCACCGAAAACTCCACACCATTCTTTTCCAGCAGGTTGCGCTCTCCGCAATCCCAGGTGCCTTTGATGAACTGGCAGACAGCGGCTTTCATCTCATGGCCTACGGCCCGCGTGACCATGCCGAACCCGCTGGTTGACTTACCCTTGCCGTTACCGGTCAGTACTACCAGAAGGCCTTTGTCTTCATTGGCCCTGGCAATGCCGGCATCCACTTTTTCCTTGAGGCGCTGCTGTTTTTCCTGATGCTTCTTCTGGCGTTCGTTTTCGCTGAGCGAATCACTCATGTTTTCTTCTTTCTCCGTCGCTTGGGTGCCGGTATCTGGGGTG